>CACDTB010000015.1 GCA_902555535.1 uncultured Pelagibacteraceae bacterium
AAATCCATGGCGAAAAATCCAATTATATTTGCTTGTGCAAATCCCGATCCAGAAATCACTCCGGAAGAGATTAATGAAATTAGAAATGACGCAATTATTGCAACAGGAAGATCAGATTATCCTAATCAAGTAAATAATTTAATTGGATTCCCTTATATATTTAGAGGTGCTTTAGATGTTAGATCCAAAACAATTAACGAAGAAATGAAAGTTGCTGCAGCCAATGCAATAGCCAAACTTACTAGAGAAGATGTTCCTGACGAAGTTGTTGCTGCTATGGGTGGCGAAAGACCCCATTATGGAAAGAATTATATTATTCCATCTACATTTGATCCAAGATTAATTAGTGTAATACCAGCAGCTGTAGCGAAAGCGGCGATTGAAAGTGGAGTAGCTAGAAAAAATATAGATGATTTTGAAATTTATAAAGATCAACTTAAACAAAGATTAGACCCAACAGTAACTATCATGCAAGGTATAAATTCATTTATTAAAAAAAATCAAAAAAAAATTGTTTTTGCAGATGGTGAAGATGAAAATACCTTGAAAGCTGCTATAGCATTTAAAAATTCAAAACTTGGAATTCCTATTTTAGTTGGAAAAGAGAGTAAAATTAAAGAGCAAATAAAAAATATTGGTTACAGTGAAAATTTTGACATTGAAATTGTTAACTCAAAAGATGAAGGAAAAAGAAAGAGATATGTAAAACATTTGTTTGAAAAATTACAAAGAGAACAAGGATTATTAGAGCGAGATTGTGACAGAATGATTAGAAATGATAGGGTGGCCTGGGCTACAAGTATGGTTGCTTGCGGAGATGCTGATGGAGCAGTGACTGGAAATACTAGACGTTTTGGAGCTTCACTAGAAAAAATTAAACAAGTTGTCGATGTTAGAAAAGGAGAAATAATGTTTGGACTCAATATGATAGTTAATAAAGGTAAAACTATTTTTATTGGGGACACTAGTGTACACGAGTATCCAACTTCTGAACAAATGGCTGAAATAGCTATATCAACGGCAAGAGTGGTAAGGCTTTTTGGATTTAATCCAAAAGTTGCATTTGTTTCTCACTCTACTTTTGGTCAACCTATTACTAGTCGGACAAAACACATCAGGAACGCAGTTGAAATTTTAAAAGAAAAAAAAGTTAATTTTGAATTTGATGGAGACATGCAACCAGATGTAGCTCTTAATTCTGAATACGAAGAACTTTACCCTTTTTCAAAAATTGTAGGTAAAGCAAATATTTTAATTATGCCAGGTCAACACAGTGCTGCAATCTCGTATAAATTAATGAAAACTATGGGAGATACAAAAGTTATAGGTCCTTTATTAATTGGATTAGGTTTGCCAATTGAGATTGCTCCACTTAGATCATCAACATCAGAAATTCTTAACCTTGCATCTATTGCAGCATACTCCGCTGATGTAATTGACTATAAATAAAAATTATTCTCTTTTAATTCTCAAATCCTCAACTAATAATATACTTGCTATCACATCTTCAACATCAAGAATTTCTTTTGCTTCACTTATAACTAAGTCTTTTTCCTCAGAAGTTAAAGCTATTCCATAAACATAAATTTTTTTCTTATAAGTATCAATTTGATAGTTTGTTGCTTTTATATTTTTATTTACAATTAATGCTGTTCTCAACTGTGATGTAATAAGAATATCTTTTGCCGATTGCTTAAAATCAAATTTTTGTTTTATTTTTATATCATTTCTAACCGATCTAGCACCTTTTGTTTCCCAAGCTAATTTAGTTATTTTTAGCTTTTCCTCTGGCTTATCAACTTTACCAGTTATAAAAATTCTTCCGTCTAAAACTTTGGTTTTAACATTCAGAAAATATTTTTTATTATAAGCTAAAATTTTTGTTGAAATAGTTTTTTGCATTATCGAGTCATCTATTTGCGTTCCCACCGTTCTTGGATCAAATGCAACAGAAACTCCAGTTCCAACCAGGCCTTTTGATCCAACTCCAGCACAGCTAGATAGTATAAATCCAATAAAAAAAATTATTGATAATTTAATTTTCATTTTTTAATTTTAAGCAATAATTATAAATTTCTTTTTTTGATATTTTCTTATTTTTTCCAATTAAATTAGTTATTTCTTTAATTGAAAATTTATTAATCATTTGTTTTATTATATTCTTATCTGATTCATTTAATTTTTCAGAATTGTTTTTTATTCCTAATTTTTCAGATATAACAACAGTTAACTCACCTTTTGGCTCTTTTTCAAATAAATCTAAATCATCCACTTCTTTTCTAATATATTCTTCATAAAATTTTGTTATTTCTCTGCATAAAAGTATTTTTCTACCGGCAAATTTTTTTTTTATTTCAGGTATAATTTTGTTAATTTTTTTTGGAGAAACAAAAAAAACAAGGGTATTTTCAAAATTTGATAGTCTTTCTAGCTCACTTATTAAAAACTTTTTTTTCTCTGGAAAAAAACCATAAAATAAAAATTTGTCTGAAAATCCACTTATTGATACGGCTGCTAAAAGAGCTGAAGGTCCAGGTATAGGAAAAATTTTTATACCATTGTAAGTACACTCCCGTACTAATATTGCACCTGGATCAGAAATACCTGGAGTACCTGCATCGGATATTAATGAAATTACTTTTCCTGATTTCAAATATTCAATAATTTTACTTAAATTTTTTTTTTCATTAAATTTATGATTTGAAATTAGTTTTGTTTTAATTTGATATTTATCCATTAAATTTTTTGAAACTCGAGTATCTTCACATAAAATAAAATCAGATCCTTTTAAGACTTCTATTGCCCTTAGAGTTATATCTTTTAAGTTACCCAAAGGGGTTGAGACTAAATAAAGACCATTTTCAGGTTCTTTTAATTCAATTTGTGACTTTATGATCATAATTCAGCTCAAAAAATATTATAATAACATTAAAATGATTAAATTTATTATTTTTATTTTTTTAAGTTTCTATTTACTATTTTTTCATACAGCGAATGCCAATGAAAAAATAAAAATTGGATTATTAGTACCAATGACAGGCGCTAATAAAGAAATTGGAGAATCAATTATTAAGGCAGTTGGATTGGCTATTAAAGATATTGATAATAATTTAATTGAAATTTATCCAAAAGATACTGCTACCAAAGCTAATCAAACTTTAAAATCTGCATTTGAATTGAGTGAAATGGGCATAAAAATTGTCATTGGTCCAGTATTTTATGAGAGTTTAACTTATTTAGATGAAATGAAAAATTTAACATTTTTATCATTAACCAACAAAACTTTAGATCTTCCAAAAAATGTTATCTCGGCAGGAATAAATTCTACGTCACAATTTAATACCATTAAAAAATTTTTAGAGACTAATAAAGTTCAAAGAACAATTTTTTTAACACCCATACAAGATTATGAATTTGAAGTCAAAAGAGGAATGAAAAATTCAAAAATAAAAATTTATAAAGATTATGAATATAATATAGAACCAACAAAACTTACAAAGCAAATTGAAGAGATAACTAATTATAAAATAAGAAAACAAAATTTAGATGATGAAATTATAAGAATTAAAAATTCTAATGACCCAAATAAAGAAAAAAAAATAAAAATATTGGAAAAAAGATATACTTTAGGTGGTTTAAATTTTGATGCTGTTGTTATATCAGATTTTGAAGAAAGTTTAAAAAGTGTAACAACTTCACTTTTATACACTGATGTTTTACCAAAAAATAAATTTTTTATAACACTTAATCAATGGTTTGATGAAAGTTTGTTAAATGAAACTGACATTCAACCTTTATATTATCCTTCAATAAATAAAGATAGTTTTGATGCATATAAAATAAAATATTACAACGCATTTAACGAAGATCCTACTCATTTATCGTTATTAAGTTATGATTTAGTTGGTCTTATTTATTATTTATCGTTAAATTCAAAAATAGAAAATCTAAATAAAATTTTTAAAAGAAAAAACTCATTTAAAGGTAAAATAGGAATATTTGATATTAAAGATAATAAAATTAATCATAGACTCAACTTTTATAAAATTGAAAATCAAAAACTTATAGAAATTTTCTAATTTTTTTAAAAGCCTTATACCTATGATCCATCTTATATTTTTGAGATGGCTTCATTTCTCCAAAAGTTTTTCTTTTTTTTAAAGGAATAAAAATTGGATCATAACCAAATCCATTCTTACCTTTTGGTCTATCTGAAATATAACCCTCAACTTTTCCTAGGACACAAACAATTTTTTTATTTAAATGTGAAATAGACAGAGCACAAATAAATCTTGCTTTAATTTTTTTATTTTTCCAGTTTTTATCTTTCTTATTTAATTCTCTATAAACCTTTCTTATTGCTTTGCTAAAATCTTCATGTTTTCCACCCCACCTTGCAGAATAAATTCCAGGACTTTTGCCTAAAATATCTATCTCTAAACCCGAATCATCAGCCAAACATATTAATCCTGTTTTTTTAGAAAAATATTTAGATTTGATTAATGAATTTTCTTTAAATGTCTTTCCATTTTCAGCTGGACTCTTTAGATTAAATTCGGATGTAGAATGAATTTTAATGCTTTTTGGCAACAAACTCTTGATTTCACGTAATTTACCCTTGTTATTAGTACCAATGAGTAATTTATTAATTTTTTGTTTGGACATCTAGAAATTACTAAAATCCTTACCATATAAGAGGCTATGGAAAAAGAAGAAAACCAAAAAAACACTTTTAAAGATCAAGAACAGGATAAAGTAATGGAAACTGAAAAACCTGAAGAAAACTTAGCCGAAGAAAATAAACAAAAAACTGATCAGGAACCTAAAGAAGAAATCAAAGAACTAACTCCAGAAGAAAAAATTGCTGAACTTGAAGATAAAGTTGTAAGAACTTTTGCTGAAATGGAAAATCAAAGAAGAAGATTTGAAAAAGAAAAAGAGGATGCTTTTGAGTATGGTGGTTATAGTTTTGCTAAAGAAGCATTAAATTTGATTGATAACTTGGAACGGTCAAAATATGTTCTTGAAAGTGACGATAAGTTAAAAGAAACCGAAGCATTAAAAAAAACATTAGAACATTTAGACATTATTAAAAAAGATTTAATCTCAATATTTGAAAAAAATAACATTAAACCAATTGATAGCCTTAACAAAAAACTAGATCCAAACTTTCATCAAGCAATGATGGAAATAGAAGATGATACGAAAGAGCCTGGAACAATAATTCAGGAAATTCAAAAAGGCTTTACAATAAAAGACAGATTACTTAGACCCTCATTAGTAGGGGTGTCAAAAAAAGTTACAATTAAAGAGGAAAAAACTGAGGAAAATCAGGAAAATCCACAAAATAAATAATTATGAGATCAACTTGTAGTTTTACATTTAAACCCTATATGACGAAAGAGAGACACTAATATTATGAGCAAGATTATTGGAATAGACTTAGGAACAACAAATTCATGTGTTGCCATTATGGAAGGAACACAAGCTAAGGTTTTAGAAAATGCTGAAGGAGCAAGAACTACTCCATCAGTTGTGGCATTTACAGATGAAAACGAAAAATTAATTGGACAACCAGCAAAAAGACAAGCTGTTACAAATCCAGAAAATACAATATTTGCAGTTAAAAGATTAATTGGAAGAAATTTTAACGATCCGACTGTGAAAAAAGATGTAGAAGCTGCACCATTTAAAATAATTAATTCTGAAAAAGGTGATGCCTGGATTGAAGCTAAAGGTGAAAAATATTCGCCTTCTCAAATATCTGCGTTCATTTTACAAAAAATGAAAGAAACAGCTGAAAAATATTTAGGACAAGCTGTAACTAAAGCTGTTATTACAGTACCAGCATACTTTAATGATGCACAAAGACAAGCAACAAAAGACGCAGGAAAAATTGCTGGGTTAGAAGTTTTAAGAATTATCAACGAACCAACTGCAGCGTCACTTGCATATGGTTTAGATAAAAAACAAAATAAAAAAATTGCTGTTTATGATTTAGGTGGCGGAACATTTGATGTTTCAATATTAGAATTGGGTGATGGGGTATTTGAAGTTAAGTCAACTAATGGTGACACTTTTTTAGGTGGTGAGGATTTTGATAATGCTGTTGTTGATTATTTAATTTCTGAATTTAAAAAAGACAATGGAATTGATCTTAAATCAGATAAACTGGCCTTACAAAGATTAAAAGAAGCTGCTGAAAAAGCAAAAATAGAATTATCCTCTGCTGAACAAACAGATATAAATTTACCTTTTATTACTGCAGACAAAACAGGACCAAAACATATTAATTTAAAAATGACTAGAGCTAAACTAGAGGCTTTAGTTGAAGACTTAATTGCTAAAACTATGCCCCCATGTAAAACAGCTTTAAAAGATGCAGGAATTACTGCTAGTGAAATTGATGAAGTTGTTATGGTTGGTGGTATGACTAGAATGCCAAAAGTATTAGAAGAAGTAAAAAATTTTTTTGGAAAAGATCCTAATAAGAGTGTGAACCCAGATGAGGTAGTTGCGATGGGCGCTGCTATTCAAGCGGGTGTGCTACAAGGTGATGTTAAAGATGTACTTCTATTAGATGTAACTCCACTATCACTTGGTATCGAAACACTTGGAGGAGTTTCTACAAAACTGATTGATAAAAACACAACAATACCAACTAAGAAAAGCCAGGTGTTTTCAACTGCTGAAGATAATCAGCCAGCTGTATCTATTAGAGTTCTGCAGGGTGAAAGAGAAATGGCAGCTGACAATAAAGCTTTAGGTAACTTTGAATTAGTGGGTATTGCGCCAGCACCAAGAGGAGTGCCTCAAATTGAAGTTACTTTTGATATTGATGCTAACGGTATCGTAAATGTTTCAGCAAAAGATAAGGGAACTGGTAAAGAGCAAAAGATTCAAATTCAAGCCTCGGGTGGATTAAGTGATGAAGAAATTGAAAAAATGGTTAAAGATGCTGAAGCTAACAAAGAAGCAGATAAGAAGAAAAGAGAGTCTGTTGATGTTAGAAATCAAGCAGATACTTTAATTCACTCTACTGAAAAGAATTTAAAAGAGCATGGATCAAAGATTTCTGATGCAGAGAGAAAAGCAATTGAAGATGCATCAACTACTGTAAAAGAAGCTTTAAAAGGAGAAGATATTGAGGATATCAAAAAGAAAACTGAAGCTTTAGTTCAAGCTTCAATGAAACTTGGAGAAGCAATCTATAAATCACAACAAAGTACAAAACCTGACTCTGGAAAAGATGATGGTGGAGATGATGCAGGTAAAAAAGACGAGAATGTTGTTGATGCTGATTTCGAAGAAGTAAAAGACGAGAATAAAGAAAAAAGCGCTTAAACTGACATTTAATTGTCTGGGGTAATTTGATGGCTAAAAGAGACTATTACGATGTCCTAGGCGTTAATAAAAGCGCAAGTCCTGAAGAATTAAAATCTGCCTACAGAAAGTTAGCAGTAAAATATCATCCTGATAAAAATCCAGGGGACACTAAAGCTGAAGAAAAATTTAAAGAAGCTAGTGAGGCGTACGGAATTCTTTCAGACAAAGAAAAAAAACAAAATTATGATAACTTTGGACATGCCGCATTTGAAAATGGTGGTGGAAGACCTGGTGGAGGTTTTGGTGGTTTCAGCGGAGCAGATTTTTCAGATATTTTTGAGGATTTCTTTGGAGATTTTGGAGGCGGAGGAAGATCGAGAAACAGAAGATCAAATAATAGGGGTTCAGATTTAAGATATGATTTATCTATTTCATTAGAGGAAGCCTACCACGGAAAAAAACAAGATATTAAATTTTCTACAACAGAACAGTGTGATACATGCAAAGGAAGTGGATCTAAACCAGGTTACTCTCCTGATAGATGTTCATATTGCGGAGGTAATGGTAGAGTAAGATCCAACCAAGGCTTCTTTACTGTCCAACAAACATGTCCTCAGTGTAATGGAAATGGCGAAGAAATTACCAATCCATGTAATTATTGTAATGGCCAGGGTAAAAAACAAGCATCAAAGAAAATATCTGTAACCATTCCAAAAGGTGTTGATGATGGGACTAGAATTAGGCTTGCAGGAAAAGGTGAAGCAGGAACTAGAGGTGGCTCAACAGGAGACTTATATTTATTTATTAATGTTAATTCTCATAACTTATTTAAAAGATCAGATGAAAATTTATTTTTTGAATTCCCACTTTCTATAGCGGATGCTGCATTAGGAACTACTATTGAAATTCCAACTATTGATGGTGGAAAAGCAAAAATAAAAATTCCAGATGGAACTCAAAATGGTAAACAATTTAGATTAAAGGGTAAAGGTATGCCTTTTATGAGAAGAGGCGACTTCGGCGACTTATATGTTCAAGTTAAAACAGAGGTACCTGTATATTTAAATAAAAAACAAAAAGAATTATTAGAGCAATTTAGAGAAATAGAAAATGATAAATCAAATCCAAGTATTAAAAAATTTTTTCAAAAAGCAAAAGATTTCTGGAAAAACTAAAAGACTAATCTTCTAAAAAAGGTTAATATTAGCTAAATGAAAAAAATTAATTTAGCGATTTCTGGTTGCATGGGTAGGATGGGCCAGCAATTAATTAAGTCATCAAGGAAAAATAAATATTTTAAACTAGTTACACTTACAGAAAATAGATTAATAAATAAAAAGTTTAATGGAGTTAAAGCTGAATTAAATTCTGAAAAAGCTTTTAAAAAAACTGATGTAATTATTGACTTCACAGTTCCAAATTGTACTCTTGAAATTCTCAAAATAGCATCAAAACTTAAGAAAAAAGTAGTAATTGGCACTACAGGATTTACTAGGAGCCAAGAAAATAAAATAAAAAAATATTCAAAAAAGATACCTATTTTAAAAGCTGGTAATATGAGCTTAGGTGTAAATTTATTAATGTATTTAACTGAGATTGCCTCAAAATCACTTAATGCTGAATACTTAAGTAAAATATTTGAAGTACACCACAAACATAAAAAAGATTATCCATCTGGTACTGCCTTAATGCTTGGCAAAGGAATTGCCGATGGAAAAAGTAAAAATTTATATAATTTAATTGGAAAGAAATTTTTAAATAAAAAATTTGTTCCTTATGGAAAAAAAATTAATTTTAACTCAATTAGAAAAGGTGAAATTATTGGTGAACACGAAGTGAAATTCTCGAATGGAAAAGAAATAATTACATTAAACCATGAGGCTTTTGATAGAGCACTTTACTCGGATGGGGCTTTGACTGCTTCTAAATGGTTAATGAAAAAAAAACCAGGATTATATTCAATGAGAGATTTGCTTAACTTTTCATAATGAATGAAAAACAAAAAGCAAAAATCATTATTAAAACTCTAAATAAAATTTATCCTAAAGCCCCTGTTCCTTTAAAAAGTAAAAATACTTTCACACTACTAATCTCTGTGTTGCTCTCTGCACAATGTACTGATGTAAACGTTAATAATGTAACAAAAGATATATATCCAAAATTCTATAAGCCTGAGCACTTTGTTAAATTAGGAAGAAAAAAAATTGAAAAATTAATTAAAAAAATTGGTATTTTTAGAATTAAAGCCAAAAGTATTTACTTAATGTCAAAGCAAGTATTAGAAAAACATAAAGGTAAAGTACCTAGAACTTTCGAAGAACTTGAAAAACTACCTGGCGTAGGACACAAAACAGCAAGTGTGGTAATGGCTCAGGGTTTTGGATATCCGGCTTTTGCTGTAGATACTCATATCCATAGACTTGCACAACGATGGGGTTTAACAAGTGGAAAAAATGTAGTTCAAACTGAAAAAGATTTAAAAAGAATATTTCCTAAAAAAATATGGTCTAAACTCCATTTACAAATAATTTTTTATGGAAGAGAATATTGCAAAGCAAGAGATTGTTTTGGATTAAGTTGCAAAATATGTACTACTTGCTACCCAAATAGAAAAAAACCTGTTATTACAAAAAAAGCTTAATATGAATATTTTAGGAATTGGAAACGCGATTGTAGATGTCATTTGTAAGGTTGATGATAATTTTATTGATCAAAACAATCTTACAAAAAGTACAATGAAATTATTTTTTGATGAAAATGAATTCAAGAATTTATTAAAAAATCTTAAAATTGAAAAAACTGTATCAGGAGGATCAGTTGCAAATTCTATAGTTGGAATATCTCAATTAGGTGATAGGGCAGGTTTTATAGGTAAAATTTCAGATGATGAATTTGGTAGTAAATACGAGGAAGGTTTAAAAAAAGAGAATGTAGAGTATTTTTATTGGAAAAAGAAAGAAGAATTACCAACTGGAACATGTTTAATTTTAGTAACTCCAGATTCAGAGAGAACAATGTGTACTTTCTTAGGAACTGCAGGAAAAATTAATGAAAAAGATGTTAGTTCAGATGCAATTAAAAAAAGTGAGATAATATTTTTAGAAGGTTACTTATGGGATGAGGGAGAACCCAAGAAAGCTTTTGATAAAGCAATTAACAATGCTAACAAAGTAGCTATGTCTCTATCTGATCTATTTTGTGTGGATAGGCACAAACCTCATTTTTTAAACTTAGTCAAAAACAAGCTAGATATAACTTTTGCTAACGAACAAGAAATTACCTCATTAATCGAAGCAAAAAATTTTAATGAAGTTGTAAACTTTTCAAAACAACTTAACAAATTAGTGATTGTAACTAGAGGAGAAAAAGGTGCAGTTGCAGTAAATGGGAATGAAGTATTTGAAAGTGATATACAAAAAAATCTTAAAATTATTGATCTTACGGGTGCGGGTGATCTCTTTGCTGCTGGATTTTTGCATGGATACATCAACAAATTATCTACAAAAGAGTGTCTCGAAAAAGGTACTGAGATGTCATCCAAGGTAATACAGCAAATAGGGGCAAGAATTTAATTTCAATTAAAATTGAAAATAATATAATAAAATATGATTGATAATGTAATTTATAAACTTTTTCCAGAACCTGTATTCAAATATAAATTAAAAAATTATAAAGAACTAAATGAAGAATTATCACAATATATTTATAAACTTAGAGATGAAGATAAAGAAGGTTTAAAAAAATCTAATAAAGGCGGCTGGCATTCAAAACCTTTTAAATTAGGTATTGAAGGTACAATTCAACATAAATTTACAACTGAAATACAAAAAAATATTATTGATGTTTTTAAAAACTACGGATGGAAGACCAAAAATACAGCTATTACAATTCAAGAAATGTGGTCAATAATTAATAAAAATGATGATTTTAACGTCTTGCATACTCACCCTAATTCTTATCTAAGCTCAGCTTACTATGTAAAAGCTCCTGAAAATTGTGGAAAATTTGAAATTGAATGCCCAAATATTGCAAAAGCAAATTCATTTCCATCAATTGAAAAACCAAATGATCTAAATGTAAGAGTAATTAGTATTGATATTAGTGAGGGAGACTTGCTAATTTTTCCAAGTTATTTACCGCATAAAGTAGCTAAAAACGAGTCTGGTCAAGACAGAATAGTAATTAGTTTCAATGTTGGTATAAAGTAAATTAATATAAATTTATAATGAAGGTAAGTAATTTTTTTCCCTTATCAATTTTTCAAGATCAAATTAAATTAAATAATGAAGAAAAAATTAATTTGATCAATGATATAAGAGAGATGAAAAAAAATTCACAAAACTCTGATTATAAAATAAATCAAGCTAGCTGGACAGGTGATACACAAGGTTACGAATATATTTATAATAATCCAAACTTTAATAATCTATTTGTAGAGATAAAAAAAAAAATTGAAATTTATTTAGATTTTTTAAAAGTAGATAAAGAACAAATTGAAACTTTTATTCAAAGATCATGGGCCACTATCTCTATTGGAAATGAGGTAATATCAAAACATCAACATTTACAATCTCATTTATCTTTTTCATATTATTTAAAGAAAAGTACAAATGATTCTAATTTTATTATCTATGATGATGAAAAGAAAAATGAATTTATTCCAGGACTATTCGGATCTAAAACTTTAATTCAAAAAAAATTAATAAAAGAAATTACTTTTCCAACTGCAACCAGAGTATCTTTGGAAGTTAAAGAAGACGATATCCTAATTTTTCCATCAAAAACCCCTCATAGCACTGATCAAATAGAGACAAATTCTGAAAGAATATCTATTTCTGGAGATGTGATCTTTATTGCCAAAAATACAAGTTTAATAGAACATCTAATTCCAAATTTCAAAAATTGGAAAAAACTATAATTATTTAAATTTTTTTGATCTGATAAAACTTCCCTTGCCTTTTTTTGGTTTAATTATCTTTGGTTTAAATTTTTTTGTATATAAATCTTTAATAATCGGATTTTTTTTATTTAATTTTATACCCATTTTTTTTACTAATTATAAAATTTTGATCATTAAAAGTTTTAAAAATTTTTTTTCTAAGTCTATAAACATGAGTCTCAACTGTATGAGTTTCAATATCTGATTGGTATTTCCAAACATTAAGTTGTAATTCCTTTATAGTTATTGGATTTTTTTTATGAGATAAATATAAAATTATACTGATCTCTTTTTCTGTTAATTTAAGTTTTTTATTATTTAGTGTTAATTCTCTAGCATTTAGATTAATTAAATATTTGTTAATTTTTATTTCCAACTGATTAGAAAATTGGATTCTTAAAAATTTTATATTTATTTTTTCAATTAGCTCAGAAATTTTAATTGGTATCTTTTCAAGAACATATTGATTATCAATATGCTGTAATTCTTTTCTTGTAATTATTAAAAAACTTTTTAAATTTTTAATTTCATTATTTAGCAGATTTTCTTCTTGAATTTCGATAATGTTAAAATGCAACTCTTGATCAATTTCTTTCAAGATATGATACAATGAATTTAATTTAAAAATAATTAAATTTTGAATATTCATATATAGTTATGGTATGACAATTTTTTTAAAAAATAAACATACTCTTAAAATAGATGATTTTTATTTTAATTGTTGTATTGGAAAAAATGGTGTTTCTAAGACTAAAATAGAGGGTGATAAAAAAACTCCCAAAGGTACTTTCGGCATTCAACATCTATATTATAGAAAGGATAAGTTAAAAAAACCAAAGACTTCTTTGAAATGTATTAAGATCAATAGAAATATGGGATGGTGTGATGACGTAAATGTCTCAAAAAAATATAATAAATTAATTAAAATTAAAAAAAAAATTAGACATGAAAAACTTTACCGAAAAGACAATAAATATGATTTACTCATTCCAATAAAATATAATTTTAAAAATATTATTATAGGAAAAGGGAGTTGTATTTTTATTCATCTTACTAAGGATTATCAACCAACTACAGGCTGTATTGCTTTAAAAAAAAAGGATTTTTTAATTTTATTAAAATTAATTAATAAACGTACTAAAATAAAGATCTATTAACTCCTACTTCCAAAAATGCTTGAGCCGATTCTTAAGTAAGTAGAATAATTTTCTACTGCTTTTAAATAATCAGACGACATACCCATACTTAATTCTGAGAGATCTAATTTTTTATTTAATTGATAAATTTCTTTAAAATATTTATTGGGATCTTCATTTATAGGAGGTAAACACATTAGGCCAATTACATTTAATTTTAAATCTTTACAATAATTATATAATGAAATTAATTCATCTTTACTTACCCCTGATTTTTGATCTTCATCACCAATATTAACCTGTAGGAAAATCTTAATTTTTTTATTTTGCTTTACTTCTTCATCAGCTATCTTTTTAGCAAGTTTTTTACTATCTATAGAGTGAATGTAATCAAATATTTTGAGTGCATATTTAACTTTGTTAGTTTGAAGCTTTCCAATTAAATGTAATCTAATTTTTGGATTATCGTGTTTTTTTTCTGTCCATTTTTCAATTGCTTCTTGAACCTTATTTTCACCGTAATCAAGATGCCCATAGTTTATTAAAGGAAGAATTTTCTCTAAATTAAATGTTTTAGAAACTGCTATTACTTTCGGAAATTTATTAATTTTTTGATCTTCTATTTTTAATTTAATTAAATTAATAATATCTATATATTTTCGAACAGAGTCATGCATAATAAATTTTGTAATCAATATTACTTTATTAACAAATTTGATACAAATTATATAAATAAACAAAGTAAAAATACCGCTATCATTTATAGAAATTATAATTCAAACAGTCATTTAGATATTATTCTAAAACTAAAAACACATTGTAAATATAAGGGTTATAAATTTTTTTTAGCTAATAATATTAAGTTAGCAACTCAACTTGATTTAGATGGAGCATACATTCCCTCATTTAACAAAAAAATGGATCATTTATCTTATTCTTATAAAAAAAATTTTATAATTATTGGATCTGCGCACAACAATAAAGAAATTAAAATTAAAGAACTTCAAAAGGTAGATGTTATATTCTTATCATCATTGTTTAAACGTAATAATAATTATTTAGGAATTAATAAATTTAAATTATTATCAAGCTTAACTAAAAAAAAAATTGTGGCTCTTGGTGGTATTACAAATAAAAATAAAAAAAAACTTAAATTATTAAATTGTTTTGGGTTTGCAGGAATTTCTTATTTCGAATAAAAAAAAGGCCCCAAAAAAGGGGCCTTTTATAATCTTTATCTAATCAAATTAGAATGCAAATGAAAGACCTAGAGCATATCCAGATCTGTCTTTACCTGAAGTACCACCAACATTCTCTACTGAGTTATGGTTAGCACTTAAAGTCATAGATCCAATTACCAATGAAGCTGAAACACCTAATGCTTCTTGGTCTGTTGAACCTTCTATTTGCGTCTCTGCAGAGTTTACAGATACTGATAGATCATCACTTACAGCGTAAGAAATACCCATTGCAGTTAGCGTAGTATCGCTGCTAGATGCATTTGAGTCTACTTCGTAAGATGAATAACCAACTGAAATTGCATCCATAGCGTAAGTTACGTTAAATGCTGTAACATCGTCTGCATCTGTTGGACCTTCACCGTTATCTTCACCCATACCAGCACCGATAGTTAAACCATCAATTCCAGTATACTTGATTGTAGCTGCTGTTGAACTTTCGATTTGATCAGATCCATCTGATGGAATGTAATCAAGACCGATTGTTACACCGTCAATCATGCTAGAGTTTTGATAGAAGAAAGTATCTAAACCAGTAGGACCGTATGCGTGTGCAGTTGCACCTGACACATCATCCCATGCTTCTTCACCAGCAGTTGGTGTAGTATCATCCATTAGAGAAATGTTTGAACTTCCAGCACTTCCGTAGAAAGTTAAAGTTCCAGCATCACCCATATCAATTTTCATTGATCTGTTATCAATGTTTCTGATTCCAGCGTTATCACCACTGTCAATCATCATGCTTGTTGAAACAACCCAACCATTATCCATTTCAGCTGATGCTGCAAATGTAATTGTGTCGTTCATAGTCCAGCCATTACCTTTAGCTGTTTTCTCTTCACCAGAAAAACCTAATGAAGCACCACCAGTTACTGTTAACTCAGCTGCATTTGCTGATACAGAAACTAGAGCTCCTGCTAAAGCAGTAAGACCTATTTTTTTAATGTTCATATTAATTACTCCTATTTTGTAATTGTTATTATTAATAATAAACGCCGAATTTATATCGGATTCTCTTCAGATATTTTGATATTATCTAATTTTAATCTGATTAAATTTATCACTGTAACATTTTTGCAACACTTAATTTAATCGCTTATTTGCTGTATTTTTTAGTAATTTTAAAATATACGTGTAATTAATTTATTTAATATTGACTATTTTAGTATGTTTTCAAAAAAATTCATAAAAATATTGATTTTTTTCTGTATTTTCCCTTTTTTACTAAATTCCTGTGCGAACCGAGGTGATGCAAGAAAATCCCCTCCAGACCCCAAAGAAAGAGTTAAAAGAAATATTGAACAGGGCAAAGGTTTTAGATTAATGGATACAGTAAAAAAAGGTGGTTCCACAAACTTCGAATTTGCAAGCTCTAATGAACTATGGAGAGCCTCATTAGACACAATTGATTTTATGCCTCTTTCCTCAGTAAACTATAGTGGCGGTATTATTATAACCGATTGGTATACAAATAATGAAAATAGTAACGAAAGTGTAAAAATATCTATAAGATTTTTGACTAATGAAATAAGAAGTGATGCTTTAGATGTAAAAGTTTTTAGAAAAATCTGTAAGACGATTAATAAATGTAAAATATCAGAAACCTCTGGAGATATAATAAAAGAACTTAAGAAAAAAATTTTAAAAACCGCAAAATTATATGAGAATCAAAAAAAAGATAAAAATTTTAAGCCATATAAAGTTCCCAAAATACCAGAAAATTAAAATTATTTATTCCTGTGGAAAGATATAATTTTAAAATAATTGAAAAAAAGTGGCAGGATAGATGGGAAAAAAATAATACGTTTTCCACTACTATCGATAAAAATAAAAAAAAATTTTACTGCCTAGAAATGTTTCCTTACCCATCTGGAAAAATACATATGGGTCATGTAAGAAACTACACAATAGGAGATGTATTAGCTAGATTTAAAACACTACAAAATTATAATGTTTTACATCCTATGGGTTGGGACTCCTTTGGTATGCCTGCCGAAAATGCTGCAAGACAAAATAATTTAAATCCAAAAGCATGGACTGAAAAAAATATTTCAGTAATGAAAAATCAACTTAAGAAATTAGGTCTATCAATTGATTGGAATAAAGAAATTTCTACTTGTTCACCAGAATATTACAAACATCAGCAAGAATTTTTTTTAGAACTATATGACAAAGGTTTAGTTTATAGAAAAGAAAATTATGTTAACTGGGACCCTGTTGATCAAACAGTTTTAGCTAATGAACAAGTTATTGATGGAAAAGGATGGAGATCTGGAGCTGCTGTAGAAAGAAAAAAATTAAACCAATGGTTTTTTAAAATTACAGAATTTTCTAAAGAGCTACTCGAAAGTTTAAACACACTTAAAGATTGGCCAAATAAAGTAAAGATAATGCAACAAAATTGGATAGGTCGATCTTACGGATGCGAGATAAAATTTAATATTGAGTCACAAAAAAAAATTAAAGAAATAAAATGCTACACAACTAGACCAGATACTTTGTTTGGGATGTCTTTTCTAGCACTTTCAATTGATCATCCAATTGCTAAGTTTTATGCCTCTGATCCTGGATTTATTGAATTTAAAAAAGAATGTTCAAAAACAGGCACGACAGAGGAATCTATAGCAGCTGCTGAAAAAGTTGGTTTTAAAACTGATTTAATAGCAATTAATCCTTTAGATGAAACTTTAAAAGTTCCTGTATATTTTGCAAACTTTGTACTTATGGATTATGGCTTAGGTGCAGTATTTGGATGTCCAGCACATGACCAGAGGGATTTAGACTTTGCAAAAAAATATAATTTATCAATTACACCTGTAGTAAGACCAGAAAGAGACAAAAATTTTTCAGTTAGTGATAAAGCTTATACAGATTCAGGATATCTATTTAATTCTAAATTTTTGAATGATTTAAAAGTTCCAAGTGAGTCGATACCCAGGACTATTGAGTATTTAGAAGAAAGAAATATTGGTCAAAAAAAAACTAATTACAGATTAAAAGACTGGGGAATATCTCGTCAAAGATACTGGGGATGCCCAATTCCAATTGCTTATGATGAAAATAGCAAGCCAATTAAAATTCCTAAAGACATGCTTCCTGTAAGATTACCTGAAATAAAAAAATTTGAAACTTCTGGAAATCCTTTAGATCAGCTAACAGAATGGAAAAATATTACAATTAATGGAAAAAAATATACAAGGGAAACAGATACATTAGATACTTTTGTTGATTCTTCATGGTATTTCTTGAGATTTTGCTCTGCAAATAAAGCTGATTACGGTTTTGATGCTGAGGAAGTTAAATATTGGATGCCAGTTGATCAATATATTGGAGGAGTTGAGCACGCTATACTACATCTTTTATATTCAAGATTTTTTATGCAAGCTCTTTCATATAAAAATAAAAATTTTAATATTACAGAACCATTTAAAGGTTTATTTACACAAGGAATGGTTTGTCATGAAACTTATAAAGATAAAAATAATAACTGGATTAGTCCAGATGAAATAATAGTTATAGATGGAAAAAAATTTCTTAAAGAAGATAAAAACGAACCAGTTAAAGTTGGACCATCTGAGTCTATGTCTAAGTCCAAAAGAAATACAGTTGACCCTGAAAAAATAATAGAAAAGTTTGGCGCTGACTCAGTTAGACTTTTTATTCTATCAGACAGTCCTCCAGAAAAAGATGTGCAATGGTCTGACGAAGGTATGATTTCATCGTATAAATTTATTCAAAAATTATGGATATTAAATCAAAAAATAATGATAGAAATAATGGCAAATCACCCATCAAATTCTGATAATTCTATTGATAAGATAACTAATATATTTATTAAAAATGTAACCAATAATATAAATAATTTTTCTTATAATAAAATTGTTGCTAATTTTCACGAGATGTATGCATCATTAAATAAAGAAATTTCAAATAAAATTGAAAAAAATAAATTAATTGAAAATTATAAAAAAATATTAATTACTATGAGTCCGGTAATACCACACTTCTCAAAAGAATGTTTAGAATTAATTGGTGAAAAAGAGCGAATCCAATGGCCTGAAATTAATGAAAAAATTTTAGTTGAAAATAAGAAAAATTTTGTAGTTCAAATAAACGGTAAAACGAGAGAAATTATAGAGGCAGAAAAAGATATATCAGAAGAAAATTTATTAGTTAAAATCAATGAGAGTTCAAAATTAAAAAACTATATTGAAGGTAAATCTATTAAGAAAAAAATATTTATACCAGAAAAACTTATTAATATAATAGTATCTTAAGATGTTTAAAAAAATTACGACTTTATTAACGATAATTTTTATTACAGCTAGTTGTGGATTCACTCCAATTTACTCAAATAAAAATAATTATAACATTTCAATTGAAGGGTTAAGTTTTTCTGGCGATAGAAAGCTAAATAATTTTCTAAAATCAAATTTAAATAGATATAAAAATAATGAAAACGCTTCAAAAAAAATATCTTTAGAAGTTTTAACCAATTATCAAAAAATTACGCTAAGCAAAGACTCAGCTGGAACGGTAAACAGATATGAATTAATAGCTGATATAACGTTTACAATAATGCCGAATAATCAAAAACTGGTATTTAATCAAAGTAAAATAATGGAAAATATGAGTAATAAAACGGATGAAAAAGATTATGAAAATTCTACAAAACAAACTTTTGCAAACATTATCACAAACGAGTTAATTTATAAACTAGCAGAAATAAAATGATTATAAAATCATATGAAATAAAAAAAATTAACTTAGAATACAATCATTTCATTCTTTTTTATGGAAAGAACGATGGTCTAAAAAATGAAGCAATTAAAGAATTAATTGAAGAAAAAAAAACAGTTTCATATTATGAAGAAAAAGAAATATTAGACAATCAAGACAATTTTTTTGAAAGCATTTTAACAAAATCACTTTTTGAAAATGAAAAGATAATCATTATTAAAAGAGCAACTGATAAAACATTAAAAATTATAGAAGAACTTGCTGACAAAAATATTGTTGGTACATCAATTATTATAAATAGTGAACAACTGGAAAAAAAATCAAAATTAAGGTCATTTTTTGAAAAAAATAAAAACTTTATTTGTGTAGCATTTTATCCAGATACTAATCAAATATTAACTAAATTAACTTTTGACTTTCTAAAGAAAAGAAAAATATCAATATCGTCTGAAAATATTAATGCAATAGTAAACAAATGTAATGGGGATAGAGAGACTTTATTTAACGAATTAGAAAAAATAGAATATTATAGCAAAAATAAAGAAAGCATTACTTCAGAAGATATAGCAAAATTAACAAATTTAATAGAAAATCATAGCATATCAGAACTAATAGACAACTGTTTAGCAAAAAATAAAAAAAAAATTATTTATATTTTAAATGAAAACAAATTTAATAATGAAGACTGTATTTTAATTACTAGAACCTTCTTAAATAAGTCAAAAAAAATATTAAAACTTTCCAGTGAATATAATTTAAATAAGAATATAGAATTAACAATTTCTTCTGCTAAACCGCCTATTTTTTGGAAAGATAAAGAAATTACTAAACAACAAATTTATAAATGGTCTCCTCAAAATATAAGAAAATTAATTTACAAATTAACTGAGATTGAGCTTCAATTGAAAAAAAACATTAATAATTCAATTAATATACTTACAGACTTCATTTTAGATCAATCTTCTTCAAACGTTAGTAGTTAGATTTAATTATATCTATAATCTTATTTAATTGATCTAAATCTTTATATTCAAAGGATATCTTGCCCTTATTACGTTTTGAATTTTGTATATCTACACTTAAACCAATTTTATTTGAGATTGATAACTCAAGAGCTATTATATTTGTATCTTTGGTATTTTTTGACCTTAATTTCTTATTTTTAAATATTTTAACAAAATTTTCAGCCTGTCTTACTGATAACTTTTTTTCTGTAATTTTAGTAGCTACAAAACTTGCATTTTCAAGGCCAACTAAAATTTTAGCATGACCAGCAGTCAATTTTTGATTTTCAATTAATTTTATTACATCGGGTGGTAAAGTTAATAACCTTAAAGAATTTGCTATATAACTTCTACTTTTCCCAATAAATTTTGATACTTTATCTTGATCATAAGAAAATTCATCAATTAGTCTTTTGTAACCTTGAGCTTCTTCTAGAGGATTTAGATCATGCCTTTGAACGTTTTCTACAATAGCAAATTCTAAAGATTTCAAATTATCTACTTCTGTGATAACAACAGGAACATTATGAAGACCAGCTCTTTGAGCAGCAAGCCATCTCCTTTCGCCGGCAATGATTTCAAATTTTAACTTATCATCATTTGATTTTCTAACAATGATAGGCTGTATCATTCCTCTTTCTTTAATTGAATTTGTTAGATCTTCTAAACTAGCTTCATCAAATATCTTTCTTGGTTGATACTTGTTTGGAATCAGATCACTAATTGATACTTGATTTTTTTGAGGTTCAATTTTTGTCTCACCAATCAACGATGAAAGTCCTCTTCCTAATCCTTTTTTGATTTTATCCATTAAGCAGCACTCCCAATTGTTGATTCTTGATTCATAAACTCGTCAGTAAAACTAAAGTAAGATTTGCTGCCAGGACATGTCTTGTCATAGATTAATACTGGCATACCATGGGAGGGTGCTTCTGATAGTCTGACATTCCTTGGTATGACAGTTGAGTAAACTTTTTCACTAAAGTAATCCCTGGCTTCTTTCTCAACTTGAGATGAAAGCTTATTTCTTTTGTCATACATAGTTAAAAGTATACCCCTGATTTTCAAATCTGGATTTAAACTTACTTTTATCCTTTCGATCGTTTTCATTAGCTGCGTTAAACCTTCTAAAGCAAAAAATTCAGTCTGAAGTGGTACCAATAGAGAATTTGAGCTTACAAGTGCCATTACTGTCAACAAGCTTAATGAAGGTGGGCAATCGATCAAGACATAATCATATAATCGTCTAGAATCGTTTAAATATGCGGTTAATTTAGTCTTAAGTATAAAAGCCCTATTACTATCGTCAGCAGTTTCTACTTCTAAGCCTGATAAATCTACATTAGATGTGATGATATCTAAATTTTCGAACTGTGTTTTTTTAATCACCTCACTAATTTCTCTAGTTCCATTCAAAACTCCATAAATTGTATCACTTGAGTTATCCATATTAGATAATCCTAGACCTGTGGTAGCGTTGCCTTGTGGATCTAGGTCAATTACTAAAATTTTTTTATCTATTTGAGACAAACCTGCCGCAAGATTTATCACGGTAGTAGTTTTTCCAACCCCACCCTTTTGATTTATGACCGAAATAATTTGCATTTAATTTTTTTTTTTAATTTTTTTAATATTTATTAAAAAAGAATCTTCACTAGTTAAACTCTTCTTTTCTATATACTCCATCTCCCAATTTTTTTTAGAATTTTCAAAAATTTTTTTTCCATTCTTCCCCATAAAAAAAATTAAATTTTTATATTTTGAAAAATTTTCATATACTAAATCTAAAACCACTGGCATTGGTTTAAACGCTCTGGACATTATTGTTCCTGTTTCTAAATTTTTTATTTCAAAAATATTTTTTTGAAAAACCTTTGTGTTTAAATTTAATTTTTCTGACACTTCCTTCAAAAAATGGCTTTTATGGAAGCTTTTTTCATACAAATGAACATGCATGTTTTTTTTCATATTTTTTAATATGATCGCCACAATAATACCCGGAAAACCCCCTCCTGAACCTAAATCTGTGGTTGTATTGCTATTTAAGTTAACAAAATCAATTATTTGTGCTGAATCTATAATATGACGCTCAATTATAGCTTTTTTTGACGCTGTATTTTGGCTAATTATGTTGATTTTTTTATTTTTTTCAAGAATCATGGATATATAGTTTTCAAAGTCCAAAAATGTTTCACGTGAAACATTTAAGTGATTGATTCTTGAATAAGAATTTAAAATTTCTTGATCCATTAAGCTATATGCTTAATAGACTTTCTTTTGACGTGTGACAACAAAATATATACAGCTGCAGGAGTTATTCCATCAATTCTTAGAGCTTGACCCATTGTTTTGGGCTTTATTTCTTTAAATTTTGCTTTTACCTCATTAGATAAACCTGATAGCCCATCATAATTGATTTTATCTGGAATAATTAGGTTTTCGTCCCTCTTAAATGCTAAAATATCAGCTTTTTGCTTCTTTAAATATCCTCTGTAATGAGCGTTAATTTCCACTTGTTCATCAATTTCTTTGCTAAAAAAAGGTATATCGGACCATATTTCCCTAATTTTACTCATATTTATCCCTTTTTGGGTTAAAATTTCGCTAGATGATCTCAATATTCCATCTTTTGCTATTTTTATTCCAAATTTCTCAGCTTTAGAGGGTGAAATCTTGGAATTCCTCATTTTTAAATTTATTTGACTAATTTGTTCAAATTTATTCATATATATTGCTTTTCTTTCATTACCTATTAGACCAATTTCTATTCCCTTTGCAGTTAATCTTTGATCAGCATTATCAGATCTCAAACTCAATCGATATTCTGCTCTTGATGTAAACATACGGTATGGCTCAGCTACTCCTTTAGTCACCAAATCATCGATCATCACTCCTATGTAAGCGTCAGATCTATCAAGTATGAATGGTTCCAACTTTTTAACAGACAATGCAGCATTTATTCCAGCTATAAGACCTTGTGCTGCAGCTTCTTCATATCCTGTTGTTCCGTTAATCTGACCGGCAAGATAGAGATTGCTTATCTTCTTGGTTTCAAGAGTTAGGAATAGTTCACGTGGATCTATATAATCATATTCTATTGCATATCCTGGTCTTAATATAGTAACATTCTCTAAACCGTTGATATTATTACATATTTCTTGTTGTACCTCAGCTGGTAGTGATGTCGATATACCATTTGGGTATATTGTGAAATCATTAAGGCCTTCTGGCTCTAAAAATATCTGGTGTCGAACTTTATCTGCAAATTTTACTATCTTATCTTCTATAGATGGACAATATCTTGGGCCTACCCCTTTTATACTACCCGAGTACATAGCGCTCTTTGATAAATTCTTTTCTATAATTTTATGAACCTTATCATTTGTGTATGTCATTCGGCAGGACACTTGTTTGTTTAATTTTTTTTTTGTTAAAAATGAAAAAAAATAAGGATCGTCATCTGCAAATTGTTCCTCTAAGTTTTCAAAATTAATTGTTCTTGCATCTAGTCTTGGTGGGGTTCCTGTTTTTAATCTTCCAATTTTAAAATCATATTTTGCTAATTGTTCACTTAAACCTGTAGAAGGTTTTTCATCGTATCTTCCAGCAGGAGTTCTTTCATCACCTATATGTATCAAACCATTTAAAAAAGTACCTGTTGTGAGTATTATCTTGTTAGATAGAACTTTCTTACCTTCTTTAGTTTCAAATCCACTTATAGAATTTTTATCGAAAATAAACTTTACTACAGGATCAGAAAAAACGCTTAAATTACAATAGTTTAGCAATTTTTCTTGCATATGTTTACGATAAAGTGATCTATCTGATTGAGTTCTTGGTCCTCTGACTGCTGGCCCTCTACTTCTATTTAATAATCTAAATTGTATACCAGATTTGTCTGCTACATCTCCCATGACTCCATCAAGAGCATCTATTTCTCTTACTAAATGACCTTTACCCAAACCACCTATTGCCGGGTTACAAGACATCTCACCAATAGTTTTTATTTTATGAGTAAATAGGGCAGTGTTCACTCCAAGACGAGCAGAAGCTGCTGCAGCCTCACATCCAGCATGACCACCTCCAATTACAACTACATCAAATGACAATTCATTTTTCATAAACCAAATTTATAGGTGATTATATAATTTACAAGATAGGCTTAATTTTTTGTAAATAAGGCATATTTATCAACGTTTTTTAATAAAAAAAGGCTAAAAAACCAGCAAAATGATGCATTATTTGCCTATACAAAAATCGTTGAAAATACTACCTAATATCTCCTCTACGTCAACTTTTCCAACAATCATACCTAAATGTCTAGTTGCTAATCTTAAATCTTCTGCAGCTTTATCAAAATCCTCGATTTCTTTTTTTTGATTAAAGTTATTTAAATGATCCAAACACTGAAGCAAATGTTGCCTGTGTCTCTCTCTTGTAATTAAAATATCATCACTTTTAAGAAATTTATTTTTTAAATTATTTTTTATTTTTAAAATTAATTCTTCAATGTTTTTATTTTCTTTAATTGAAATTAAAACATGATTTGATTTTTTAATTTCTGGATCAATATCTTTTTCTAAAAGATCAGACTTATTTATAACCAAAATTGCATTTTCGTCTAATAAACCCTTCAAAACATGAGTAAAATCAAGCGTTTTTGCATCTACCACAACAAGCTTTAAATCTGCTTCTTCAGCTCTATTTAAAGATAATTTAATTCCTTTTTTTTCTATCTCATCTTTAGAATCTCTTATTCCAGCTGTATCAGAGATTATAACTGGATAACCGTCTATATTTAAATGGGTTTCAATCACGTCTCTAGTTGTACCTGCAATTTCAGAAACGATTGCAACATCACGATTAGATAAATGATTCATCAAGCTAGATTTGCCAGCATTAGTTGGTCCTAAGATAGCAATTTTAAAACCTTCTCTAATTCTTTCTCCAACTTTTTGATCGTTTAATATTTTTTTAATTTTATTTATTACTTCATCTGAACTATTTTTGATTTCATCTAAAATATTATTAGGCAGATCTTCCTCTGGAAAATCAATTTTCGCCTCAACATGTGATAAAATTTTTAAAAGTTTTTCTCTTAACAAATTAAATTGATCTGCTGATTTACCATTCATAATTTTAATTGCTTGTTGTCTTTGAATTTCAGTTTCTGATGAAATTAAATCAGCGATACTTTCGGCTTTAAGCAAATTTATTTTTCCATTTTGAAATGCTAGTTTTGTAAATTCACCTGGACCAGCCAATCTACAATTTTCTAAATTGGAAAGGGAAGCGTGTAGGGCATCTACCACGGCTTTACTTCCATGAACGTGTATCTCGGCCATATCTTCGCCAGTGTAGCTCTCAGGCCCCGGAAACCATATAATTAATCCCTCATCAATAAGCTCAGAAGTGTTGATTTTCTTGATTTTTCTTAGTGTTGCTACTCTCGGTATTGGTATTTTTTTTCCTGTAAGCTTTTTTATTATTTCTTTTGTCCTATCTCCAGAAATTCTTACTACAGCAATACCTGAAATTCCTGGGCCTGATGAAAGAGCAAAAATAGTCATAAATCATTCTAATAATTATATAATGTAATTAAAAGTAATATATTTTTTTATGATTATTTGGTTGGCTTCTTATCCTAAAAGTGGGAACACCTGGTTACGATCAATTGTATCAGCCTTAATTCATACAGATAATGGTATTTTTAATTTTAATTTGCTTAAAAAAATACAGCAATATCCAAGCAGAAAATTTTTTCAAGATTTCACAATAAATTTTGACAATGTCAATGATATAAGCAGATACTGGATTTTAACACAAAATAAAATAAATCTAGATAATGAGGTAAAATTTTTCAAAACTCATAATCTCAATTGTAAGATCAATAACAATTCGTTTACTGATAAATTTAATACTTTGGCTACAATTTACATAGTTAGAGATCCAAGAAGCTTGGT
>CACDTB010000016.1 GCA_902555535.1 uncultured Pelagibacteraceae bacterium
TTTTCCATTTGTTTTTGTACATGGATATCTTGGTTCGTCTGAAATGTGGTGTTTTCAAAAAAACTTTTTCTCAAAATATTATAGAGTTATAGCACCTGCCTTACCTGGATTTGGTGAAAGTTATAAAGCAAAATCTTTAAACTCTATAAATGATATGGCGAAAAAAATAATAGAAATACTTAATCAAAAAAAAATAGATAAATTTAATTTAATCGGTCATTCCATGGGAGGAATGATTGTACAAGAAATAACAAAAATTGTTGGTGAGAGAGTAAATAAATTAATTTGTTTTGCTACAGGATCAATAGGAGATATTCCTGGTAGATTTGAAACAATGGATGACACAAGAGAAAAACTCAAAAAAGATGGAACAAAAATTTCGTTTTCAAGAGTTCCTCCAAAATGGTTTGTAAAAGGTGATAAAGATAAGAATTATTTTTTATGTGAAAATGCAGTAACCAATGTTTCATTAGAAACAGCTGATAATGCTTTGGTTGCTATGAAAAATTGGAGAGGAATTGATAATTTAAAAAATATCAAAAATGAAACATTAATTATTTGGGGAGATAAAGATATTTCTTACAATTTTGATCAAGTTGATACTTTAAAGAAAAATATTAAAAATAGCCGTTTAGAAATCTTTAAGGGATGTTGTCACAATGTTCATTTAGAACAACCGGATAAATTTAATATTTTAATAAAAAATTTTTTAGATTAATATTCTTGAAAAGATAGAGAATAAAATGGCAAGCATAAAATTTACTGGTGTACATAAATCATTTGGTACTAATAAGATAATTAAAGATTTTAATCTCCAAGGTAAAGAAGATGAATTTCTTGTTTTGGTAGGACCATCAGGATGTGGAAAATCAACTCTTCTTAGAATGATTGCAGGATTAGAAAAAATTGATGAAGGTGAAATATTTATTAATGATCAAAAAATTAATGAACTTCATCCTTCAAAACGTCAAACTGCGATGGTATTTCAATCTTATGCTCTTTATCCTCATATGAACGTTTATGAAAATATGTCTTTTGGTTTAAAGATTGAAAAAAGACCTAAAGAAGAAATCAATACAAAAGTTATGCAAGCTGCAAAAATCCTAAAAATTGAGGAACTATTAGAGAGAAAACCTAAACAATTATCTGGAGGTCAAAGACAACGTGTAGCTATTGGAAGAGCAATTACAAGAAATCCAAAAATATTTTTGTTTGATGAACCTTTGTCTAACCTTGATGCAGCACTCAGAGCAGAAATGAGGGTTGAGATATCTAAATTACACAATCAAATTAAAACAAATATGATTTATGTAACTCATGATCAAGTAGAAGCTATGACACTAGCAGACAGAATAGTTATTTTAAATCAAGGAAATATTGAACAGGTTGGTACCCCTGAGGAAATATATAATGATCCTTCAAATATTTTTGTTGCTCAATTTATTGGCACACCAAAAATGAATATTTTAGATGTGAAAGAGGAAAATGTTGTTACAGAAAATACAATTAAATTGTTAGGTAATAATATCCATTTTGATAAATTAAAATTAAATAAATCTAAACATTTTGTGGGTATTAGGCCTGAGCATTTAAAAGCAAATCAAGAAACTCAATATACTTTTAATCCTGAAATAGAATTAATAGAAAATCTTGGTAATGAAAAAATTGTATATATGAAAAAAGACGAACATCAATTAAGTGCAAAAATTCCAAGCAACATTGAAATAGGAAATTCTGTAGGTTTTGATTTAAATGATATTTTTATTTTTGATGAAAATGGAAATAGGATGAAATCATAACACAACTTATAATTGATAAATTTCAATTTTTTCCCATTTTTTTGAATAATCACCATGAACCAATCACATAACTGATATGTAAGAGTCGTATCTTTGCTAAATAGAATCATTTTAATATAGTTTCATTATAAATAGGAGGGGAAATGAAAAATATAATAAAAATGTTTTGCGTAATTTCGTTTTTTATTTCGAATGTTGTTTACGCAGACATAAAGTTTTGGACTACAGAAGTTCAGCCAGCCAGAATGGCAAAACAGGAGGAAATGGCTAAAGCTTTTGAAGCTAAAACAGGTATTAAAGTAGATGTGATCCCAGTAGAAGAAAAAGATTTGGGAACTAGAGCTACAGCTGCAGCCGCAGCAGGTGACTTACCAGATGTGATCTACCATACTTTACAATATGTATTGCCATGGGCTGAAGCAGGAATATTAGATGTAGATGCTAACAATGCTGTTGTTAAAGAACTAGGTAAAGATACGTTTGCGCCAGGTGCACTTAATATGGCAAAAAAGGGTTCAAAAATTGCAGCCGTTCCAGTTGATGGATGGACACAGATGGTTGTTTATAGAAAGGATCTTTTTGAAAATGCTGATTTAGCACCACCAACAAGTTATGCGAATATTGTAGCCGCAGTTGAGAAGCTATCAAAACAAAATGGAATATTTGGGTTTGTAGCTGCTACCAAGACTGATGAAAATTTCATGAGTCAGGTTTTAGAACACGTTCTTTTAGCAAATGGAGTTAATATTGTTAAAAAAGGTGGCATCAAAAAACAAGGTAAGAAACTTAAAGAAGCATTAGAGTTTTATAAAGTAATTGCAAAAGCTAGTCCTCCAGGAGAATTGTACTGGAAACAATCTAGAGCACTTTACTTTGCAGGTAAAACTCCAATGATTATTTGGTCTCCGTTCATTATGGATGAGCTTGCAGGTTTAAGAGACTCGGCTCCACCAACAATCAATAGCGATCCTACATCACCTGAATTAGCTTCTAAAACTGGTTTCATAACTAATTTTAGTGGACCTAGTAATAAAAAAGGTGCTGCATGGGCAGATGTTAGATATTTTGGTATAACAGCTGACGCAGATACTGATGAAGCTAAACAATTTATCATGTACTCAATGGATGAAGGTTATACAAGCACATTATCGATAGCTCCAGAAGGTAAATTTCCAGTAAGAAGAGGAAATTCAAGTGACCCTGAAGCTTTCACAAAAGCTTGGAGCAAACTACCTGTTGGAGTTGATAGAAAAGCTCCATTGTCAGATCTATACGACCCCGATGTTATTAATAACATTGTAGCTGGTTTAGATACTGCAAATAGATGGGGTGTTAAAGAAGGTGAGCTATCTAGAGCATCTAAAATTATTAATGCACAATTCTTAAACAGAATAACAAGAGAATATATTGATGATCAAATTTCTGTTGATGAAGCAGTTGATAAAATTAATGCTGAATTAGCTAAATTCAAATAATTTTAATTTTTTAAAAAAGCGGATAATATAAATTATCCGCTTTTTTTATGAATGACACTTTAGCAAATACCGAAAAAAAAACTGCATACATACTAACATTACCTGCAGTTCTTCTGGTTTTTTCAATTATTTTATTTCCAATTTTTGCAAATATTTGGATTAGTTTTAAAGAAGTTGAATTAAAAGATATTCGAATCCCAGAACCGAGAGCAAAAAAAATTGTAAAATCTATTTCTGATGAGCCTTCTAAAATAAAAATATTATATAAGTTAAGAAATAGTTCATTAATTCAAGAAATAAGGGATGTTTCATTTCAAGATAATTTTCCTAAAACTTTTGAAATAGAAAATTTAGATCCAAGATGCTCTTATAAAAAGCAAAACCTAAAATGTGAATTTGGAAATTGGCCAGCTAAATATAGGGAAAATTTCCAAGTAATATTTGCAACAAATGATGGATCAAAAATAGACAAAAAAAATCTTAAATCAATTAAACCAAAATTAGAGGGAAAATCTGACAACATATTGCTTAATACTAACTTTACTCTCAAAAACTTTAAAAAGGTTTTATTTGAAAATGAATTTATAGATTTACTACTAACTACGTTTTATTACACATTTTTTGGAACTGTTGGCTCAATAGTATTTGGTATTTTAACTGCTCAAATGGTGAATCAAAAATTTTATGGAAGAACATTTATGAGAAGTGTTCTGCTTTTTCCTTATGTTGCCCCAGTTGTAGCTTTAGCTTACACCTGGGAACTTTTACTAGACCCTAATAGTGGGACGTTAAATAGTTTACTATTAAATTATAAAATTATAGAAACTCCAATAAACCTTCTTGGACAAAAATATATTGAAATTAGTATTTTAGGTTTTGATTTTAAATTAAGGTTAGCTCTTACAACAGTTATAATGTTTGAAATTTGGAGGTATTTCCCGTTAGCCTTTTTATTTATTCTTGCGAGACTTCAAGCAATTCCAAAAGAATTATATGAGGCTGCTGATGTTGATGGGGCCAGTCCCTTTCAAAAATTTTTTAACATAACACTTCCTCAAATTACTGCAGTAATTTCAATTTTATTTATGATTAGGTTTATATGGAATTTTAATAAATTTGAGGACGTCTTTTTATTAACTGGAGGCGCATCAGGAACTAGAACTTTACCAATAAATGTTTATCAACAAGGATTTGCAATATCAGATATCGGAATGGGCTCAGCTGTTTCAATTGTAATAGTTGTATTACTTTTAATGTTTATGTTTTTTTATTTTAAACTTTTAGGAAAGAGAGTAGATGAGAACTAAAAATACAATATTATTTTCATTGATATCTACTTTTTTCTTAATTTTTTTAATTTCGATTTGGAAGATTTTAGCAACATTGCAAGGTTTAAGTATTAATAGTTTTAAAATAGAAATAATTTTTATATTTGGTTTTTTAATATCATTAGCTCACCTAGGAGTAGGTGATAGAATTAAATCAATTTATAAATCAATCATTTTTTCTTCCATATTTGTTTTTTGTGATGGTTACTTAATACAAAAATTACCAATTTGGTATAATGTGGGTGTATTTTTAATATTATATTTTTTCACAAATAAAATTAGCAAATATACTTTTATAGGTTTAAAAGAAGAGCACTCTACACAAGTAATTTTATTCGACTTCTTAACTTTATTTGGAATTTTATTTTTCTCTTTTGTAATACTTTTTCCATTTTACATGATGTTAGTAACAAGTTTCAAAACACAAATAGCTTTGTTAGTGAATCCTTTAGATTTTAGTATAAACTTCGGACAAGATATAAAAGACTTATTTAAATCTTATTTCGTAATTTTTAAATCTTATAAATTTGGAAAATATATAGTGACAAGTACTATTGTTTCTGTTGGAACTGTTATTATAACACTTCTTTTTGCAATCCCAGCTGCTTATGCAGTTGCAAGATTAAATTTCTTTGGAAAAACATTTTTGTCTACATCTATTCTTATAATATACATGTTCCCTGCAATCGTTCTTGTTATTCCATTGTATACGATATTTAGTCAATTGGGATTACGTAACTCTATAGAAGGTTTATTAATCGTGTATACAGCAACAACTCTTCCAGTAGCTATTTATATGTTACAAGGATACTTTAAAAGCATACCCAAAGAATTAGAGGAAGCTGCAATTTTAGACAAATTAAGTTGGTTTGGAATTATAACAAAAATTATAATTCCTTTAAGCATTCCTGCAATTTCATCTGTAGCGTTGTATGTTTTTATGATTGCTTGGAATGAATTTTTGTTTTCTTTGATGTTTTTGGATAATCCTAATTCATTTACATTATCAAGAGCTATCCAATATTTAAGTGGAGATGCAGAAACGCCAAGACAATATTTAATGGCAGGCTCAGTGGTTGTTACTTTGCCAGTGTTATTTATATTTGTTTATTTTGAAAAATATTTGGTAAGTGGTCTTACTGCAGGAAGTGTGAAAGGTTAATGAAAAATTTAATTAATAAGGCTCAAAAGACCTTACTGGGTAACAGAAGAAAAGGGTATACATTACCTACAAATAATAAACTTTACCCTGCACAATGGAATTGGGACTCTGGCTTTATAGCTCTAGGATATTCTTACTTTAACTTAAATTTTGCATTAAAAGAAATAAACACCTTATTAGAAGGACAGTGGAAGGATGGAATGGTTCCACATATTTTATTTCATAACACTAAAACGAACTATTATCCAAATTATACAGCATGGAATTGTGGTCATAAAATTCATTCATCTGGAATAACTCAACCACCAATACTTGCAATAATTTTAAAAGAAATTTTAAATAAAAATAAAATTAATAAAACTCAACTTTTAAATATAAAAAAAATAATTAAAAAAATTAAAAAATTTCATGAGTGGTTCATTCAATTTAGAGATCCAAAAAAAACTGGTTTAGTATCGATTTTACATCCTTGGGAGAGTGGATACGATAATTCTCCTTTATGGGATCAGCCTATGAATAAAGTAAAAATTGAGAAAAATATAAAATATAAAAGAGCTGATAATAAAGTTGTAAATCCAGATTATAGACCGCTTAATATTGATTATGATAGGTATGTTACAATAAAAAATAATTTAAAAAAAATTAAATATAATCCAAAAAGAGTTTTTAAATCCTCATTTTTTAATGTTGTAGATGTTGGTTTTAATTCTATATTTTTAAAAGCAAATAAAGACTTAGTTACATTGTTAGATACATTTAGTTTAAACAAAACTAAAATAGAAAATTATATTAAAATTACAGAAAAAAATTTCCTTAAGTTATATGACAAAAAAAAAGAAACTTTTTTTTCAAAGGATGTAAAAAATAATAAAAAGATCTATATTCCATCAATAACTAATTATTTTGTATTATTTGCCGACCTGAATAATGATAAAATTAATAAGAAACTAATTAAAAACCTTAAAAAACATAATTTAAAAGAAAAATATTTTTTTTCATCAATTAAACCAAATCATAAAAGTTTTGAAGAGAAAAGATACTGGCGAGGCCCTGTATGGATTAATTGTAACTGGTTTATTTACAAAGGTTTAAAAAATAAGGATAAGTTTTTTTCTGATAAAATAAAAAACAAAACTATCCAAATATTAGAAAAAAAAGGTTTTTTTGAATATTTTAGTTGTAAAAATGGAGAGCCAATGGGTGCAAAAAATTTTTCTTGGTCAGCAGCTCTTTATTTAGATATGATGTTAAATAAAAATTAATCTTTTAATTTTTCCCATTCTGACATTCCACCAGAAATATTTTTAACATTTTTAACCCCCATATCTTTCATAGTTTTTGTAGCAAGGGTACCTTGACCACCTAAACCACAAAAAACTACAAATTCTTTATCTGGATTATTTTTAAAGATATCGTTTTCCAAAGGGCTTCCTTCAGCTAAATAAAATTCAAGCAATCCTCTATCCATGTGTATAGCATTTCCTATTGTACCTTTAGAAAAGCTTTCTTTATCTCTAACATCTATAAATTGCACGTTTGAGTCGTTTAGCTTTTTTTTCGCTTCTTCAGCAGTGATATTTTCGATTTCACGTCCTACACTCATTAGTTCGTCAAATTTTTTCATCTTATATCCTTTAAATTATTAGTTTTGATAACCATATTTTCTTAGTCTTACATCTCCAGTTCTTGCATGTGCTTCCATACCCTCATATCTTGAAAGTCTTGCAGCCGCAGCACCAACTAATTCAGTGGACTCTTTAGTCATTCTTTGGAAACTTAGTGTCTTAATAAATTTTCCTACAAATAAACCACCTGTGTATCTTCCAGCTCCTTTTGTAGGTAAAATATGATTTGTTCCTGAACATTTATCTCCATAAGCAACAGTTGTTTCTTCACCAACAAATAAAGAACCATAATTTTTTAATCTGTTGTGGAACCAATCTAAATTCTTTGTTTGTACTTCTAAGTGTTCAGGCGCATACTCATCACTAATTTTAGCCATTTCTTCGTCGGTATCACAAAGAACTACTTCACCATAATCTCTCCAAGCTGCCTCAGCATTTGTTCTTGGCAGCTCTGGTAATTCAGCAATTAATTCTGGAACTCTTTTCATTACTTTTTCTGCTAGCTCTTTACTTGTTGTATATAACCAAGCAGGCGAATTATAACCATGTTCAGCTTGTCCGACTAAATCTACTGCTACGATTTCTGAATCAGCAGTTTCATCAGCAATTATTGCAATTTCAGTTGGACCTGCAAATAAATCTATTCCAACTTTACCAAATAAAATTCTTTTGGCTTCAGCAACAAATTGATTACCTGGACCTACTAAAATATCAGCAGGCGCATTTCCAAATAAACCATTAGTCATTGCTGCAATTGCTTGTACTCCTCCTAAGTTCATTATTACATCAGCACCACAAAGGTCAGCTGTGTAAACAATAGTAGGATGAACCCCAACACCTGTTTTTGGAGAGCTACATACAAGAATATTTTTAACACCAGCAACTTTTGCAGTTGTTACACTCATCACAGCAGAAGCGATATGTGCGTATCTACCAGCAGGAACATAACATCCAGCAGTATTTACAGGAATTAATTTTTGACCAGCATACAAACCCTTAGAAAGCTCAACTTCAAAATCTTGTCCATAATTTTTTAATTGTGCTTCTGCAAATTTTCTAACTCTTTCATGAGAAAACTGAACATCATCTTTAGTTTTTTGATCTAAACTTTTTTTAATCTCTTCAATTTTTTCTTTGGAAACGATTACATCACCCTCAAATTTATCAAATTTTTTTGAAAGCTCTTTACAGCCTTCTTCTTTAGTTTTTTCAATATCTTTTAAAATATTTTCAACTATCTCTCTTGTTTTAGTGTCATCTGTTGAAGATGTTTTTGGTGATTTTTTTAAATATTGTATTGCCATTATCGCTTTCTTTTTTTGAGCCTCTTTAATAGAGTATAAAAGCTACGAATTCAATAGGTTTGCTTAACTTAGAATTAATCTAATGCAACAACGGCAGCTGCAATAGAAGCTAAACGCGCTTGGGCCTCATCAGATCTACTTGTTATTACCACTGGCACTTTTCCACCAACTACAACTCCTGCGGCACATGCACCACTAAAATATATCAGCATTTTTACCAAAGCATTTCCAGTTTCTACACTAGGAACCAATAACACATCCGCTTCACCAGCAACCAAATTTTTAATTCCTTTTATTGCTGCTGATTTTTTTGAAATACTATTATCAAAAGCCAAAGGCCCAAATACGTCAGCATTTAAATTTTCTTCTTTGGCTAATTTTGTAATTTCTGCTGCTTCAATGGAACTTGGTACACTTTCTAAAACCTCTTCTGTAGCGGATAATACGGATACTTTTGGTCTTTCTATTCCTATTCTATTTGAAAAATTAACGACATTCTTAAGAATATGCATTTTTGTTTTAACATTTGGCAAAACATTTAATGCTCCATCAGTAATAATTAATGGTTTATCATCTTTACCGATAGTCATATGCCAGATATGACTTAATCTTGTTTTTCCCAATAAATTATATTCACGTTTAAGCACTTCTTTCATAAGTACATCTGTATGAATATGGCCTTTCACTATTATTTGCACCTTGCCTTCACTTGCTAATTTAGCAGCAATTTTAGCAGTATCATTTTCTACAGGTTCATGGATAAGTTCATATTTAGAAATATCCCATTTGATATCTTCAGCGCATTTTTGAATTTCTACTTCATGACCAATAAATATTGGCTCAATTAAATTTTCATTAACAGCATCTTGAACTGATAACATGGGTAAAGGTTTACCAGCATTTACAACTGCGACAGTAACTCCTTTTTTTTTATGAGCTAAATCTAATAAGTTGTTTGGACAGACAATTTCTTTGTTTGAAAGCATTTTTTTCTACAAATAAGTGAAAAAACTGAACATGTATATAAAAAAAATTCTTTATATAAATTTTACAAGTTTATATAATTGATCTTGAGCGGGGGGAGACTTTGGAAATTGTAACTAAAATTGCGCCAATTATTTTGGCCTTGATAATGTTGGGCTTAGGCCTAGGATTAAAACTGGAAGATTTTGGAAGAGTATTCAAAACACCAAAAGATTTTATTGTTGGTTTTATTTCTCAATTAATAATTCTTCCAATTGTAGCATACATATTAATTTTAATTCTAAAAACACCACCTGAAATAGCAATAGGGGTTATGATCATAGCTGCAGCACCAGGAGGTGTTACATCTAATGTAATGACAAAATTTGCTGATGGAGATGTGGCGTTATCAATATCTTTAACTGCTGTAATTAGTTTATTAAGTATTATCACTGTTCCTTTAATAATCTTTACATCTGCAGACATGTTAGGGATAACAGAAGTTTCTCAAAACATTTCAATGACGGGAATAGCACTAAAAATGTTTTTAGTTGTAACAGTACCTGTAATATTAGGAATGATTGTCAGAAAATTTGCTGAAAATTTCATATCTTCTAAAGTTGAAATGTTTAATAAACTCAACATAGTTTTGTTTATTGTTTTTTTTGTAGCAGCGTTTTATGAAGAAAGAGAAAATATTTTTAGCTTTATCAAACAAGCAGGTTTAATTGCTTTAATTTTAAATATTTCAATGATGGTTATAGCATATTACATTGCAAAAGCTTTTGCTTCAGGTGTTAAACAAATGAAGTGTATTGCTTTAGAATGTGGATTACAAAATGGTACGTTAGCATTATTTGTCTCTACGCAAATATTTGGTACAGATATATTGTATGCATTACCAACAGGTGCTTATGCACTAATCATGTATATAACAGGATTTATTTTTATTTATTTTTTAAGAAAGTCTAATTAAGTATTGATTATTCTTATTTGATTAAAAACTTTATAAATAAAATGGCTTAAGCTAAGCATATTTTTATTCACCATTCCCTTTGTTGTTACAAAAGCACTATCTTTAGCATTGTAAGTAATTAATTTTTTTTCATTTATATGAAGAAATTTTTTATCAACTAAATATTTTATTTTTCTAACAACTGTAGGTCTAGGAATACCAGTTATCTCAGAAATTGACATGGCATTAACTCCTCTTTTATCTGATCCCTGAATCTCTTTTCTATATGAGTCTAAATTTGTTTTTTTTGGAGTAAATTTTGGATTTTTAATTGTATTTATTAACACAACCATGCCGATTGCAAAAACTTCTAAATCCTTTAATTCTTCTCTCCATCTTTTTATAAAAATAAACCAAAATTTATTAAATTGATACAAACAGTAAGAAAAATTTTCTTTTATTGCTAATATTATTTCTTTATGAGAATAAACTTCATTTACTAATTTTTCTTTTTTTAAAATTTTATTAAATTCATACAAGATATTTGCAACCTCTGTAAGAGTGTCGACAGCTTTAGCTGAGTAAAGCGTATCTCGAACAACAAACATTTTCTTACCAGTTCTTTTAATCACTTTTAGTTTTTCTAATTCTAAAACTTTTCTTCTAATACTTTCTTTAGGAATTCCTAGATCTTTTGAGATGTCTGAAATATTAATTTTATTAATTTCGATTGGTTTATCTTTATAAAATGTATCGTAGTTAATTTTTACTCCATTTTGTCTGAAATATATAAGGTCTTGATGTATCAAATATATAATGAGTACAAACTTATCTATGTCTTTATAATGATCATAGGCTCTTACAAACCAGTTACTTGTTAAAGTAAAATAAGCCGGTGCTAGTGCGGCAAAATTATCTTGAATTACTTTATTGATTACCTTCTCATCAATATGTTCAGAAATACTTGGTATTGTGTTCATATTTTAAAAAAAACCCAATATGAACAAAAGCAATATTAGAGTCAACCCATTTTGGACAACCCTAGTATGTAAAAATTAAACTAATAATGATTAAAATAGTCCTTATAAACGAAACATGAGTACAGAAAGCTTACATAGAACATCCAAGATTATAGAGACCCCTTCTCAATATGTCGAAACTCCAAAAAGGGTTAACGTGGATGTTCTAAAGCAAAGACTTCTGGAAGAAAAGAAGAAGGAAAAAGTTAAACGAACAATAATTTTATCATCTGTTATCGTTTCTTTGGGTGCTCTAACGATGTTAACTTATTAAGGTTTCCAAATCTTTCTTTATTATATCCGGTATAGAAATTTCTTTTTTTGAGTTATTTTTATACCGGGCATATTTATTTTGACCTGGATACATTATTTCCTTAACACCTTTTATCTTAGGAAGTTTTTTTATTGTTTTAATATTATCTTTAATTCGTTTGTCATAATTTTTTTGAAATAAATTTGCTTTAAAAGTAATAAATAAATGTCCAATATTTTGTGGACCTGAAAAATCATCAAATGGATCTTTAACTCTTCCTGCGTGATTTCCTCCAGTTAAAACTCCACTTAATATATCTACCATCCAAGCAAGTCCTGAGCCTCTAAAACCTGCAATTGGTAATTGAACTCCTGCTAAAGCTTTTTTAGCATCTGTAGTTGGTTTACCAAACTTATCTAATGCAACTCCCGCAGGAATTGATTGATTGTTTCTTGCTGCAACTCTAATTTTTCCTCTATTAATCATGGAGATTGATGTATCTAAAATAAATGGAATTTTAGAACCAGTAGGGGATCCAAAACAAATTGGATTTGTTCCAAATAAAGTTTTTAATGCACCATGTGGAGCAACAGCAGGTGGAGCATTTGTATATATCATTGTAATTAAGTTTTTCTTTACAGCTTGTTCTGCGTAATAACCTGATAAACCATAGTGACCACTATTTTTGACTGCTACCATTCCTATTCCTGTTTTTTGCGCATGTTTAATTGCAGTTTTAATTCCTAAATCAGCTGCAACAAAACCAATACTATTATTTGCATCAATGTGAGAAATAGAAGAGGAAATTTTTTTAATTTTAATTTTTGGTCTTGGATTAATTACTTTTTTAGAAATTCGATCACAGTACATTTTAAGTCTTGATAAACCATGTCCATATGCACCAACTAATTCTGCATTAATTAATGCATTAGTAGAAATTAAAGCATGATCTTTACTTAAACCATATTTTTGAAAAATCTTAACAATTTGTTTTTTTAGTAGAGGTGTTTTCACTTATTTGAATATTTTTATATCTTTATTAAAAAAATTTTTAATATCATTAATTAATAGATTTGGAACCTCTAAAGCTGCAAAATGACCGCCTTTAGAAAATTTTTTCCATCTTTTTATGTTAAAAATTCTGTTAACGTATGATTTAGGAGGCCATTCAAGCATTTCTTTTGGAAATTCTGCTATTGCAGTAGGAACTTTTATTTTTTTGAAATTTTTTGGAAAAGATCGACCACCTTCTTTTCTTCTTCCAAAATATATCCAAGCAGCAGTATTAAAACTATTAGTAATTATATAGATCATTATATTTGAAATTAATTCATCTTTTGAAAATGTTTTTTCTATTTTACCTTTGTTAAGGTCAGACCAACCGTGAAATTTTTCTAAAATCCACGCTGCGGTTCCTACTGGACTATCTATCATTGCATAAGATAAACTTTGTGGTTTTGTAGCTTGTTGCGTCCTGTATCCTTCTTGCATTATTTGATCAAAATTGAATTTTTTTTCCCATTTTTTTTCTTTATTATTTTTTGGCCCCTTTGGATGCCTAATTGGTAAGCAATTAATATGAATTCCTTTACAATTTTTTGCACTATCAAGACCAATCCAAGCTGCAATAGTTGCTCCCCAATCTCCGCCTTGTACAATATAATTTTTATGACCTAGATTTTTGACCATAAATTTATTTAGTATTTTGCCAATCTTTCTAGGACCTAAAGCTTTTTTAATAGGTGTTGAAAAACCAAATCCTGGTAAAGAGGGCACAATGACATCAAAACCATCTTCAATTTTTCCACCAAATTGTTCAGGGTGAGCAAGCCTTGGAATGATATCAAAAAACTCAATTACACTCCCAGGCCAACCGTGCAAAAGTAATAATGGTCTTGATTTAGGGTTTTTACTCTTCTCAATTATAAAATGCAGATTTATACCATCAACATTGGTCTTATAATTTTTAAAAGAATTAATTTTGTTTTCAAATTTTTTCCAATTATATTTTGATACCCAATACTTAGATATTTTTTTTAGATAATTATAATTAGTTCCATACTCCCATCCATTTACATTTTGCATCATCTTCCATGGATAAGATCTTACTTTTTTATATATATTATTAAGTGTACTTTTGGGTACACTTATCTTGTAAGGTTTGATCATCAATTAATTATGACTTATCCAGATTGTTTTTGTTTGAAGAAATGAATTTAAAGCTTCAGTACCTTGATCTCTACTTAGTGAACCAGATTGTTTATATCCACCAAAAGGAGTTTTAATATCTCCTTCAGAAAAAGTATTCACCGACACCGTTCCACAGGGCAAACTTTTAGCTAAATGAAATGCTCTATTTATGTCTTGAGTAAACACACTAGCATGTAATCCATATTTAGAATTACTTGCAATTTTTAAAGCTTCCTCATCGTTTTTAACTGTTAAAACACCAAGTACTGGTCCAAATATTTCTTCCTGAGCAATGGTCATATTTTCTTTTAATCCATCAAATAAAGTTGGTTTTGCATAAAAACCTTTTTGCTTATTATCTGAAACTCCTCCAGATAAAAGTTTTGCCCCTTCATCGATTCCTTTTTGGATATATCCATCAACCGTTTGTAAATGTCCTTTTGAAATCATAGATCCCATATTCGATTTTAGATCTAATGGATCTCCCACTTTTAATTTTTTAACTTTTTTAAAAATTTTATCTAAAAATTCATCTTTTACTTTTTGATGAACTATCTGTCTCATATTTGCTGAACAGTTCTGTCCACCGTTCCAAAATGCAGAGTTCATAGCATTATCAATCAAATCGTCAGTGATTTTAGCATCCTCTAAAACTATAAATGGACTTTTTCCTCCCATCTCTAATGCAACAGGTTTTAAATTACTTTCACTTGCGTATTTTAAAAAATAACCACCTACTTCAGTTGAACCTGTAAACGAAACTGCATCAACATCTTTGTGTCGACCTAAAGCTTCACCAACATCACCATAACCTGGAAGTACATTTAAAACTCCATCTGGTATCCCAGCTTCTTTTCCAATTTGAGCAACTCTTATTGCAGTAAGAGGTGTGTCTTCTGCTGGTTTAATTATTACCGAACAGCCTGCTGCAAGAGCTGGTGCCATTTTCCATACCGCCATCATTAAAGGAAAGTTCCAAGGAACAATTCCAGCAACAACTCCAATTGGTTCTTTAACAATTAAACTTGTAATAGAAGGTTCTGTTGGACCAACTTTTCCAAATACTTTATCAATTAATTCTCCATACCACTGAAAGTGCATTGGGGCATCATTTGCAACCTCATTAATACAATCCGTGATAAGTTTTCCTGTATCAACACTTTCTAAAACTGAATTTTCATCACCATGTTTTCTAAGTAATTCAGCAAATTTTAATAAAACTTCTTTTCTATGTTCAGGTGAGCTTTTAGACCAAACTCCACTATTAAAAGCTTTTCTTGAAACTTTAACTGCTAAGTTAACATCTTTGTGATTACATTTTGCAACAGCACATAGTTTCTTGCCAGTTGCTGGATTGATTGTTTCAAATTTTTTGCCATCAATAGCATTTACATATTTCCCATTTATAAATGCTCTTCCTTCAAATTTAAGTTTATTGGCAATTAATTTGTATTTGTTACCTGAACTCATAAACTTCTTTCTATAAATTGTAATTTATTTTATTTCTTATAATTTTAATCTAAGACACCTTGAGACTAAAATAAATAGATTAACTATTAAATTATTAATACAACTTTTAATTGCAATCCCATTTTGATTAGAGAAGTTTTTTTTTGTGTGTACTTCCGTTGGAAACTTAATTAGGCTTAAAATAATTTAAATTGATAATTTAATTAACTAAGAGGAGATAACTTAAATGTTTATTAAAAAAATTAGCAGGACACTTCTTAAAGTGATTGCAATTGTTTTCTTTGCACAAGCTGCTTATGCAGAGATAACTCTTAAGCTTGGAACTACTGGGAGATTGGGTATGCCAATTGGTGACGCAATCGATCAGGCGTTGATACCAGCAATGGAGAAAGCATCTGGAGGTAAGATGAAAATTGAACCTCACTATCAAAGAAGCTTATGCGCAGAACAAAAATGTGGTGAACAAGCTAACCAAGGACTTATAGCTTTGTGGACTAGTTCTACTGCAAACTACGGTAACTTTGGGCCTGAATTAGCAATTTTTGATTTGCCTTTTATTTTCAAATCATTAGAGGATGCTAAGAGAATATCAGATGAATGGTTAGCTGAAAGACAGTGCAAACTAGCTCTTGAGAATGCTGGTCACATTTGCCTTTCTGTATATTCAAGTGGAGGATTTAGACAACTTGGAAATGCAACTAAACCTGTTCATGAACCAGATGATATGAAAGGACTTAAATGGAGAACTACTAAAAGTCCTGTTGAGTTCATGCTAGTTAAAAATTGGGGTGCAACACCAACACCTTATGACTGGAGTCAATTATATCAAGGTCTTCAATCAGGTGTAGTTGAAGGTCAATATGTTGCTAGTCCGTGGCAGCATGTAGCAAAACTTCATGAAGTTGCGAAATATTTCACTGAGATCGGAGGAATGTGGTCAGGAAATATTTTAGCGATGGATGCTAAACAGTACAATGCATTGTCTGACCAACAAAGAAAATGGTTACACGAAGCAGCTGATGCTTATGGAGAAAAAGTAAACGAGTTGGATAACGCTTGGATTAAAAATGGTGAAGATGCAATTAAAGCGTCTGCTAAAGAGTGGTATGTTCCAACAGAAGCAGAAATGACTAAGTGGAGAGCAGGTGCAATCGGTGCTTGGTTAGACGCTAAAGGTACTTTTGAACCAGAAGTAGCTAAAAGAGTACTTCTAGAACAAGGTATGGATGGATTTGTAGCTCAGTTAGAAGCAGCTGGCGCACTATAATTCGTTCAACAAAAATTGTGTAAAGACCACTTAATTCTGTAGAATTAAGTGGTCTTTGCCTAAAATAAATCATAACTTATAAGTATTCATGGAAAGTATTATTTTACTTGTAGTGCTTCTTTTTCTAATTTTATTAGGAGCTCCAATTGGTTTTATATTAATACTAATTCCATTTGTTTATATTCTTCTCACAGATGCTGTACCTCTTGTTTTAATTCCTAGTCAAATGTTTACCGCTATTGACTCAGTTCCGTTAACTGCAATTGCATTCTTTATGTTGACAGGTGAGTTAATGACAAGTGCAACGATTACAGACCGTTTAGTTGCTTTGAGTAGGGCGCTGATTGGGCGTATACGAGGAGGATTAGCTCAAGTCAATGTTCTTGTTAGTATGTTTTTTGCTGGTATGAATGGTTCTGTCGTAGCAGATACAGCTACAGTTGGTGCATTAGTTTTACCAGCAATGAAAAAAGCAGGTTATCCCGCTGCATTTTCAGCTGCTGTTACAGGAGTAAGTTCCACTATAGGAGGAATCATTCCACCTAGCATCATGATGATTGTTCTTGCTAATGCAACCGAGATTTCGATTGCAGCATTATTTGCAGCTGGAATTATACCAGGGATTTTGATTGGTGTTGTGATAATGGTAATCAACCATTACTTTGCGGTTAAATATAACTTCGAGCGTAGTGATGAACCATTCTCAGTACGTCGAGCTGGTAAAGAATTATATCGTTCTTCATTTGCTCTTTTAATACCTTTAGTTTTAGTGGGTTCAGTAATGGGAGGTGTCGCATCTGTTGTTGAGGCAGGAGCCATCACTGCTTTGGTTGCATTGTTTACAGGTGTATTTGTTTATCGAACTATCAAATGGAAAGATTGTACAGGAGCTTTTCGACGAGCATTCCGTAATTCAGCAATGGTTTTTATTATCATAGCTGCTTCAGGACCTTTTAGTTGGTTACTTACTTCTCTTGGAGCAATTGGTGATCTTGAAACTTGGCTTTTAGGCTTAGCGGATTCTCCTATATTATTTATTTTAGCTTTGATATTATTTATTTTTCTTCTTGGAACGGTAATGGACTCAGCAGTTAACATTATCATTGTTGGTCCAGTGCTTGTAAATGTTATGTCTCAAGCAGGCTTTCCTGAGGTACAAGCAGCTATGGTTGTAATAGTTGGCTTCCTAATAGGATCAGTAACGCCACCTGTTGGTGTTGCCTACTTTACCTCTGCAACAATTGCACAAGTCCGTCTTGAAAAGGTTGCTATTGCTTTAATTCCTTATCTTGTTGGTCTTTTTTTACTTTTATTTTTTATTCTTATTGTACCAGAACTAACAATGTTTCTTCCAAACTTATTGAGTAATTAATGATAAAATTCTTAAACAGTATTGATCGTTTTATTCATCGTACGTTGGAAGCTATGTGTTCACTCTTGTTGGCTGCTATGGTTGGTTTTACTCTTTACAATGTTACAATGCGATATGTTTTTAATAACCCTCCTGTTTGGGGAGATTTGCTAACAGTATTAAGTAATATTTGGTTGATGTTTATAGCACTTTCTCTAACAGCAAGAGATAATGAACATGTAGCATTAAATTTAATTTATGAAAAATTACCAGAGAGAGTTTCATTATACATACGCCAGTTCTGGAAAATTATGATTATGATAATTGGTGTAGTCTTAATAATATATGGAATTGAACTTGTAGAGGGTATGCGAGGAAAGTATTGGGAAATGTGGTATTTAGAAATTAGTATGCAAGGTATTGAGTTTAAACCGAATTATATGCCAAAAAAATATGCAGTTGCTATCCTACCTTTAGCTGGATTTTTGACTACCATTGGTGCCGCCATTGGTTTTATAAAAAAGGTTTAATTCATTAAAAAATTTTTACTTAACCTTTGCCCCTCCAAGGAATAGTCTTATCTATTATTTTTCTTAAAGATATATCAAATAAAAGACCCAGCAGACCCATTATGAAAATTGTTATCCAAATAACTTCATACTGAAAGTATTTTTTTGCAACATTTTCAACAAAACCAATACCAGTTGTACCTGCTAGAAACTCTGCAGCAACAAGTGTTCCCCAGCACATACCAACAGCAACTCTAATTCCTGTAAGAATTTCAGGAAGTGAATTAGGGAAAATCACATATCTTAAAATTTGTTTTTTAGTAGCTCCTAACGAATGTGCAGCATGTATTTTTGAAAGCTGTGTTCCTGATGCACCAGCTCTTGCAGAAATAATCATAATTGAAAGTGAGACCATGAATAATAAAAATATTTTACCTGTATTATCTATTCCAAGAACTGAAATAATCAATGGCGCCCAAGCTAATGGTGGAACAGGTCTGTATAATTCGATTAAAGGATCAAAGAAACCTTTAGCAAATCGATTTAGACCCATAAACAACCCTAATGGTACCCCAATAAGAATTCCAAAAACTAAACCTAAAAATACCCTTAAGAATGAGTCCCATATATGTCCATATGGAACAGGTACTTTAAATAATTTAAAGTCACCCGTAACAACTTTTAAAACATTACTTTTAAAGTTTTCTTTTACAATTCCATCTTTTGTATGTACCGGATATTCACCAGGCAAAATATCTGCTATCCAATCAGGTAAAATAAATCCGATCATTTTACTTACATCAACCATCTCAATCCATAAAAGAGGAATATTTTTGTATCCAACACTTGGTTTAGACATCAATACAAACTTATTAAATGTATCTGATGGTTTGGGTAACCATCTACCTGAACCTTGTTCAGAACATGTTGGTCCACTTGCTACAATTGTTCCTGCTGGAAACAAAAGAATATCAATTAATCTTAATCCACCTTGCTCTTTATTTTGTAGTTCATCAAACTCTATTATTGCTGCTTGCATTTCATTTAATGTATTAGGAGGATAGATGCTTGCAAACTCTATTCTTCTTGCAATTTTAACAATATTTTTTGCATAGTCAGATGCTATTTCTTCACTATCATCTAATCCTTTTCTGTAAGCTTTAATATCATCTTTAAGTTGTTTGATTGCGCTTTTGAACTGTGGGTTATGGTTTTTTAATTTAAAAAATCTGTCGTCAATTTTTTTTAGTTCTGCTGCAGCTGCATGAAATTTTAAACCTTTATTAGTTTGAGGTGCAGTCGGTATTTCAATGGTATTTTCAATTGTACCGGTTCCAGAGTCTATAGTTGTAATTCCCCAGCCACCTTGTTCATCAATAAGTTTCTGTCTCTCAGTTTTTTCAGCATCTGTCTCAAATGGATAATCTTTCTTTTGGAAATTGGAACTTAGAAGTTTTATTTCTTCTGTCATTTCTTTTAGTTTAATTTTTGTATCCATTTCCATTAGTTCTTCACTTGTTAAAAATGGAATTAATTTAGAAGTTCTATCAATGTAACTTACAAGGATTGTTTTTTGTTGATCATTTAGATCAGGTGATGCTTTTATTTCATCCGCAATTTTTACAAGATTTTTATTTTCAATTTTAATAATGGATGTGCTTTTAAATTCTCTTTCTTCAATAGGGAACTGATATTTTAAACCTAATAACGACTCATTAATTTTAGCGACTTGACATAATTCATTTGCTGATTTTGGATAAAAACCTTTTGCAATGTCCCAGGAATAATAAAGCCATAGCATTAGAATTACACTGCTACCAACGATTACCCAGTGCGTTCCACCTTTAGCTCTTTCAGGATTACCAAAGACTGCATCAACTTTTTCAGTTCTAATTAATCTTCTTCCATAAAGAATGCACCCAATTACAGCTACAAATATTAGGATGGTTACAAATTGGGTTAACATTTAATTTTCTTTCCCCATAATTTCTTCTTCCATATTCCAAATCATTGATAAGATCTCTTCTCTGGTAGAAGAGAATTCTTTATTTTTTTTTATTTCTCTTAAGTCTTGTGTAAGACCCATTTCTGCAAATGGAAGATTATACTCTTTATGTATCCTACCTGGTCTTGGTGCCATTACATATAATCTTTCTCCAAGTAACAATGCTTCTTCAACAGAGTGAGTAATTAAAATAATAGTTTTTCCTGTTTCTTTCCAAATCTTTAAAACTAAAGACTGCATCTTTTCTCTAGTTAAAGCATCTAAAGCTCCTAATGGTTCGTCCATTAAAATTAAATCAGGATCATTTATTAAACATCTTGCAAGCGCAACTCTTTGCTGCATACCACCTGATAACTGATAAGTTGGCGTGTTACCAAAACCTTTAAGACCAACTATATCTAACCATTCATCAACTTTCTTAGCTGTAATCTCAGGATCTTCTTTTTTCATCCTAAGTCCAAAATTTACATTCTCAGCTACTGTTAACCATTCAAATAAAGCACCCTGTTGAAAAACCATTCCTCTTTCAACACCAGGTCCGTCAATTTCGTTATTATTAAGTGTTATTTTTCCTGACGTAGGTCTTAAAAATCCAGCAGTAATATTTAGTAAAGTGGTTTTTCCACAACCAGAAGGACCAAGAACTGTAAGCAATTCTCCTTTTTTTAAAGTAAAACTTACATCTTTTAAAGCATGAACAGTTTCTCCTTTAGGAGTTTTAAAAATCATGTTTAGATTTTGAGAAACTAGATCACTCATAAATTCTTTATATTAGAAATTTTGTAAAAAAAATAGGCACCAATTATAATAATCAGTGCCTATTAAAAGTTTTAAACCCTTAAAATTATAAAGGTAAGAAACTTGTATCTACAGCTCCTCCTGGAGTTCCCATTCCTTTTAGGAAACCATCAAGATTACCACTTTCCATAGATGATTTAGTTTCTTCTGGAGTTAAGAATTTGAAACCACTTAAAGTGTCTTTCATATCTGCAACTGTCATTTCAGAAGCTTTCGCCATAGCATTCATATCAGCCTTACCAGCTTTGTATCTAGCATTAGCTTCATGAGTTACTTCGATGAATGTTCTTAACATACCTGGGTTTTCTTTCATGAATTTATCTGTAACTGATGTGATATCTATACCCAAGATACCAGCTGCTCTAGCTTCATCTACAGTTAAAAGTCTTGATCCAACGGCAGTTGCTGCTTTGATAGAATTACCACCAAATAAACACGCCATTACAACATCGCCACTTACTAATGCAGCTGCACCTTCTTCTGGGTCCATTTGAATAATATCCATTTTACCTCTGTCAGCACCAACAACTTTCATACTTTCATCAAAAACGTATTCAGCCATTGTTCCTAGTGGAACAGCAACTTTTTTACCTTCTAATTCAGTAGCGTTTGCTTTTGTAATTCCAGAAGCGTTAGATGTAACACATGTAGTTCCACCCATTCCGTATTCCATAGCAATATCAACTAATTTGATAGGTGCATTTGATTTTACAGCATTGATAAAAGGCACCAATCCTTGTGAGTAAGAAATATCAATATCTCCTGCTAACATTGCATCAGTCATAGCTCCACCATTTGTGAAGTTTGTCCATTTAACTGGAACACCAAGAGCTTTAGCAAAATTTTTCTTCTGCATGTCCTCAAGATTTGGACTTGGCCATTCTAGAAAGTATGCAACTCTTACTTCATTTGCAGCTGAATTAGCTACTGAAATTGATAGGTTAAGTGCTAAAATAGATCCTAGAATAAAACTTAGTATTTTTTTCATTTATTCCCCTATGTTTAATTAATTAAATTATCGATATTTAAATTCAAATCGAGCCTGATGTAAAACAAAAAAGAAAACATATACAATCCACAGTTGTGTCAATAATGTGGTAGTTAATCCATTTATTTTAGTCTAAAGAGGCCTTATGATTTATGTTAAAATATTTTACAGAAAGAAATTTTTATGAGCACACAAAATAAAACAGCAATACCAAATTCTTTAAATGAGCATTGGATGCCATTTACATCTAATAAAGATTTTAAGGCGAACCCAAGATTAATTGTTGAGGCTAAAGGTGTGTATTTAAAAAATCATCAAGGTCAAACTCAAATTGATGCAAGCTCAGGACTATTTTGTAATCCATTAGGACACGGAAGAGAGGAAATAATTGAGGCGATCAGTAATCAATTAAAAACTTTAGATTATTGTCAACCATTCCAACAAGGTTTTGGAGGATCTTTTGAGTTAGCTACAAGAATTTCAAAACATACCCCAGGCAACTTAAATAGAATGTTTTATACCATTTGTGGATCAACTGCAGTTGAAACTGCAATTAAAATTGCAATTGCTTATCATAGAGCAAGAGGAGATAGTCAAAGATTTAGATTTGTTGGTAGAGAAAGGGGCTATCACGGAATGAATATTGGCGCTACTTCAGTTGGTGGTATGGTTAATAATGTTAAAACTTTTGCAAGTGTTTTAATGCCGGGCGTAGTTCACATGAGACACACACATTTACCAGAGCATAAATTTATTAGCGGTCAACCAGAGACAGGTGTAGAGTTAGCAGAGGATTTAGAGAGAATTTGTATGAACTTTGGAGCAGAAAATATCGCAGCATGCATTGTTGAACCTATTGCAGGATCAACAGGTACATTAGTTCCTCCAAAAGGGTACTTGCAAAGACTAAGAGAAATTTGTGACAAACATGGAATACTTTTAATTTTTGATGAAGTAATTACAGGTTGGGGTAGAACAGGCTCACCATTTGCATCTCAAGAATACGGTGTAACACCAGATATGATGACTATGGCAAAAGCTACTACAAATGGAATTAGTCCACTTGGAGTTGTTGCTTGCAAAGAAGAAATTTATGATGCTATTGCTGAAAATGCTCCGAAAGGAACAATTGAATTATTCCATGGATATACTTATTCTGGAATACCAATTTCTGTTGCTGCTGGATTGGCTGTTCAAGATATTATTGAGAAAGATGATATTTTTAATAGAGCGAAAAATTTAGCTCCTTACTTTCAAGAAGGATTGATGTCTTTAAAAGATATCGATGTCGTTGACAATATCAGAGGTTACGGAATGATGGGAGGAATAGACATGGTAATGGATAAAAAACCTGGTGCTGCTGGATTTACTTGCTTTAAACATTGCTATGAGGCTGGAGTTAATTTCAAAGCTACAGGTGATTGTTTAATTATAGCTCCAATGTTTATTTGTGAAAAAAAACATATTGATGAAATAATTGAAAAACTCCGAACTGGAATAACAAATTACGCTAAAAGTAAAAAGAATTAATTTTCGTTTATGAAAATTGGAGTTCCAAAGGAAATAAAACCTCAAGAAAATAGAATTGGTTTAACTCCTAATAGCGTTAAAGTATTAGTTTCTGAAGGACATGAAGTTTTAGTTGAAAATAACGGTGGATTTGAAGCTGGTTTTGAAAATGACCAATATTTAAAAGCTGGCGCTAAAATTACTGAAACGGCAGCTGATATTTTTGATGATGCAGAAATAATAGTTAAGGTTAAAGAACCTCAAAAAATAGAAGTTGACATGATAAGAGAAAACCAAATTGTATATACTTATCTCCACTTGGCCGCTGCAAAAGAATTAACTGAAGGATTAATAAAATCAAAAAGTATTAACATAGCATACGAAACAGTAACAGATGATAATGGCAGACTACCTTTGCTTGCTCCAATGAGTGCAGTTGCAGGAAGAATGTCTGTTCAAGCTGGTGCTCACTGTTTAGAAAAAAATCAAAAAGGTAGAGGACTTTTATTAGGAGGCGCACCTGGTGTTACTGGAGGAACAGTTGTAATTTTAGGTGGTGGTGTTGTAGGTGAGAATGCAGCTGTAATTGCAACAGGTATGCAAGCCAAGGTTCATATAGTCGATAAATCGGAAGCAAGATTAAAACAATTAGTTGAAATG
>CACDTB010000017.1 GCA_902555535.1 uncultured Pelagibacteraceae bacterium
TACTTGTAATTTTGATGGAGTAAACAAAAATAAAACTAAAATTAAGGATAAAGTTTTCATAGGATCTAATTCATCACTTGTTGCACCTGTTACAGTAAATAAAAATAGTATAGTTGGTGCTGGTTCAGTTATAACAAAAAATGTTAAAGCTAAGTCTTTGGCTTTAACAAGATCAACACAATTTGAAGTTAAAAATTACAACAGAAAGAAAAAATAATCTATGTGCGGAATTATTGGAATATCAAGTAGCAAACCTGTTTCTGCAAATATAATTAACTCTTTAAAAAAATTAGAATATAGAGGTTATGATTCCGCAGGTATAGCAACTCTTTTCAATGGAGAGATTAATGAAGTAAAATCAGAGGGCAGAGTAGATAATTTAGAAAATAATTTTGATTTAAAAAATTTAAAAGGGAATATTGGAATAGGCCATGTTAGATGGGCAACTCATGGTATCCCAAATAGTGTAAATGCCCACCCACATTCATCTCACAATGTTTCAGTTGTTCATAATGGAATTATTGAAAATTCAACAATGTTAAAAAAACATTTAATTAATAAAGGTCATAAATTTAAATCTCAGACAGATACAGAGGTAATCGTTCATCTAATAACAGAAAATTTTAAAACTACAGAACTAGAAGAGGCTATTACAAAAACATTAAAACAACTTCATGGTAGTTTTGCACTTGGAATAGTATTCAAGGATATGCCAGATTTAATTGTTGGTGCAAGAAGAGGTTCACCTTTGGCTGTTGGTTATGGTCCAAATGAAAACTATCTTGGATCAGATTCTTACGCATTAAAATCTATGACAAATAAGATCACATATCTTGATGATGGTGAATTTTGTATTGTTAAAAAAGATCAGGTTCTATTTTTTAATGAAGAAGGTAAAACAGTTAATAAAAAAATATTAGAATTATCATCAGATGAAACAAGTTACGATAAAGGTGATTTTAAACATTTTATGGCAAAAGAAATTGAAGAGCAACCAACAACAATTAAAACTGGTATAAAAGAATACATAGATAATTTTAACAAAGAGATAAATATTTTCAATTTTCCTTGGAAAATCGAAGAGATTAAATCAATAACTTTAATAGGATGTGGTACAGCATATCATTCATGCTTAATGGCAAAATATTGGTTTGAAGAATTAACAACCTTAGATGTAAGTATAGATATAGCTTCAGAATTTAGATATAGAAAAAATAGATTTAAAAATGATAATTTGTATATCTTTGTTTCACAATCTGGAGAAACAGCAGATACTTATGCGGCTCTAGATCTATGTAACAAACAAAACATGAAAACATGCGCTGTTGTTAACGTAATTGAGAGCTCAATAGCGAGGGACTCTAATTTTGTGTTACCAATTCATTGTGGCCCTGAAATTGGTGTTGCATCGACAAAAGCATTTTTAGGTCAAATACTTGTTTTATATATTTTAGCATTAAAACTTGGTTCATTGAGGAATGAAATTGAAAAAAAAGAATATCAAGAAAAGATTAAAGACTTAAAAGCTTTACCTAGCTTAATAGAAAGAACATTATTACATGATAATGATATTCAAGCAATATCCTCAACATTTAACGAAGCAAAAGGTTCAATGTTTTTAGGGAGAGGTTATTCATATCCGATAGCTTTAGAGGGTGCACTAAAACTTAAAGAACTTTCTTATATTCATGCTGAGGGATATCCAGCAGGTGAAATGAAACATGGACCTTTAGCTTTAATCGAAGAGGGCATGCCTGTTGTAGTCTTAGCGCCAAGAGATAATTATTATAAAAAAACTATTTCAAACATGCAGGAAGTAATAGCTAGAGGTGCAAAAGTTTTATTAATAACAAACAAAAGTAAAGATGAAGTTGTTTCTGAAAATATTTGGGAAACAATTGAAGTTGAAAATACTAATGATGACTTACTTCCTTTTCTTATAACTATTCCACTTCAAAAATTAGCTTATTATTCTGCTTTAAAAAAAGGTTATGACATTGATAAGCCTAGAAATTTAGCTAAATCTGTCACTGTTGAATAAACTGTAAACTCTGTTAGAACACTTACAGGTTGAATATGAAAAGTTGGAAAAAAAATAGTTGGAGAAAGTATCCAGTAAAACATATTCCAGAATATCCAGATAAAAAAGAGCTGGATAAAGTTTTGGATAAGATAGGAACATTTCCTCCGTTAGTGTTTGCTGGAGAAACAAGACACCTTAAAAGTCAGTTAGCTGATGTTGTAGATGGTAAAGCATTTTTGCTTCAAGGTGGAGATTGTGCAGAGAGTTTTGCAGAATTTCATCCAGATAATATAAGAGATACATTTAAATTAATGTTGCAAATGTCATTAGTGTTGACTTATTCGGCATCATTACCAGTGGTAAAAGTTGGAAGAATAGCTGGGCAATTTTCAAAACCTAGAAGTTCTCCATCAGAAATCAAAGATGGTGTAGAATTACCAAGTTACTTAGGTGACAATATAAATGCAATGGAATTTAGTGAAAAAGCAAGAGTTCCAGATCCTAAAAGATTGTTTAAAGCTTATTCGCAATCAGCTGCAACTCTTAATCTTATTAGAGCTTTTTCGAAAGGAGGTTTTGCAGATTTAAATAAAGTCCATTTATGGAATTTAGATTATATTAAAAAAAGCCCACAAGATAAAAAATTTAAAGATCTTGAAGATAAAATTGCCGATGCTATAGCTTTTATGAGAGCTTGTGGAATTACCTCAGATTTTAATAATAGGTTGTATACAGTAAATTTTTGGACATCACACGAAGCTTTGCTACTACCTTTTGAGGAGTCTATGACAAGAACAGACTCTACTACTGGCGAGAATCACGATACATCAGCTCATTTTGTTTGGATTGGAGATCGAACAAGACAGCTAGATGGAGGTCATGTTGAATTTTGCAGAGGAATTGAAAATCCAATAGGAATTAAATGTGGACCAACTTTAAAAGCTGATGATTTAATTAATCTTTGTAATCGTATTAATCCAAAAAATGAAAAAGGCAAAATTACTTTAATTTCTAGATTTGGAGCAGATAATGTTTCAAAATTTTTACCAAAATTAATTAGAGCTATAAAAAAAGAGGGATTAAATGTGATTTGGTCTTGCGATCCTTGTCACGGTAACACAATTAAAGCTGCTACAGGATTTAAAACAAGACCATTCAACAGTGTTTTAAAAGAAGTAAAAGAAGTTTTTGCATGTCACCAAAGTGAAGGAAGTTATGCGGGAGGTTTACACATCGAATTGACTGGTCAAGATGTAACTGAGTGTATAGGAGGTGCTCAAAAAATATCTGAAAAAGATTTATCTTCCAGATACCATACGCACTGTGATCCAAGACTTAATGGAAATCAAGCTTTAGAATTAGCATTTTTAATATCAGACGAGATTAAAAAGAATAGCTCTTATTCAAAAAATGCAAACAGAGCGGCATCTTAATACATTGTAAAATTTTAAATAATAAATATTAAAATAGTATGCAAATTTCTGAGAAAGTTAAATTTATCTCTAATTGGATTAAGAGCTATGTTGACAATATGCCAACTAAGGCAGAATCATTAATCATAGGAATTTCTGGAGGAATTGATTCATCAGTATCAAGCACACTTAGCGCTATGACTGGTTTGAAAACTATTGTTTTATCTATGCCAATCAAACAAAAATCTCATCAACATGATTTAAGTTTAAAACATCAAGAATGGTTAATTAAAAAATTCAAAAATGTAGAAGCACATACTATTAATCTAGATGAGCTATTTTTAGCATTTAATGCTAGTTTATCAAAATTTGATAGTGAGCATGGAATGGCTAATTCAAGAGCTAGATTAAGAATGACTACTCTTTATCAGGTAGCAGCAGCCAATAAAGGAATTGTTGTAGGAACTGGAAACAAAGTTGAGGATTTTGGTGTTGGATTTTACACTAAATATGGTGACGGTGGAGTTGATATTTCTCCAATAGCTGATTGTAATAAAACCCAAGTCTGGGAATTAGGAAAAGAACTTGGTATTTTACAAGAAATTATTGATGCACCTCCAACTGATGGATTATGGGATGATGGTAGAACTGATGAAGGTCAACTTGGATTAAAATATAATGAATTAGAAGAAGCCATGGAGAATCCAAATTCTCCGAATCGTGCTCAATACGAAAATATTAGAAAACAAAATATGCATAAAATGGAGCCAATTCCTGTATGCATAATTCCAAATTAATCAAATAGATTCACAAATCTATAATTTAAGTATATTCCTCAACTATGAGTTTAGATATTTTTTTAACGAATAATCTTACTAACAAAAAAGAAAAATTTATTCCTCAGGATAAAAAAAATGTAAGAATGTATGTTTGTGGTCCAACTGTTTATGACGATCCACATATCGGTAATGCTAGACCGCTAGTAGTATTTGATATTCTTTTTAAAATTTTAAAAAATGTATATCCAAATGTAACCTATGTAAGAAATATTACAGATGTAGATGATAAAATAATAAAATCATCAAAGGAAAATAATATTTCGATTTTAGATCTTACAAAAAAAATTACTCAAAACTTTAATCATGATTGTATTTATTTAAATTGTGAAAAACCAAGTCATGAGCCTAAAGCAACTGAGCATATTTCAGAAATGATAGAAATGATCACTGAATTAATTAAAAAAGAATACGCATACGAAAAGAAGAAGCATGTTTATTTTGAAGTAAAAAAATTTAAAGATTATGGGAAGTTATCAAACAAAAAATTAGATGAATTGGTTGCAGGATCAAGGATTGAAGTAAGTGATAATAAAAAAAATCCTGAGGATTTTGTTTTGTGGAAACCATCAGAAATAGACGAGCCATCATGGGACTCACCTTGGGGAAGAGGAAGACCTGGTTGGCATTTAGAATGTTCAGCAATGTCTAAAAAATATTTAGGAAAAGAATTTGATGTTCATGGAGGGGGTGTTGACTTGTTATTTCCTCATCATGAAAATGAAATTGCTCAATCGAGATGTGCAAATGATAGCAAAGTATTTGCTAATTATTGGTTGCATAATGCCTTTATTACAATGTCCAATGAAAAAATGGCAAAGTCTCAAGGTAATATTTTAAAAATTAAAGATTTTAAAAATAATAAAAGTGGTCAGGTTTTAAGATTGGCTTTAATGAGCGCACATTACCGGCAACCACTTGATTGGAATGATAAACTTTTAGAAGACTGTGAAAATATAATTAGTAAATGGTATAATGTTTATTTAAACATTGAAACAAAACTTAAAATTTCAGAAGAAATTCTAAAACCTCTTTTCGATGATTTAAATACACCAGGCTATATTGCCAATTTGCATAAATTATATGAGAAAGCATCAAAAGGTTCTGATGAAGATAAAAAACTATTTATTTCTGCATGTCATTTTATTGGATTATTGAATGAAACTAAAGAGGATTGGCTTAAATTTAAGAAAAGCAAAGTATCACTTTCTGAAAATGAAATTTTAATTAAAATTAATCAGAGAAATGAAGCTAGAGTTAATAAAAATTATGAGGAAGCTGATAAAATAAGAGATGAGCTTTTAGATAAAGGTGTTTTAATAGAAGATAAAGATGGTAAAACAACTTGGAAATTTAAATGAGTAAGGAAAGACTATATATTTTTGACACTACATTAAGAGATGGTGCTCAAACACAGGGTGTTGATTTTTCAATTGATGATAAAGAAAAAATATCAAATTCATTAGAAGCTTTAGGTGTTGATTATATTGAAGCTGGCTGGCCAGGAGCCAACCCAACAGATACTGAATTTTTCAATAAAGATCATGGTTTTAAAAATGCAAAACTTACAGCTTTTGGCATGACAAAAAAATCAGAGCATAGTGCTGAAAATGATCCTATGTTAGCATCCTTGATTAATTCAAAAAGTTCCTCGGTTTGTCTATTTGGAAAATCTTGGGATTTTCAAGTTAGTGTAGCCCTTGGAATAACTAATGAGGAAAACTTAGAAAACATTAGTGAAAGTGCAAAACACATAGTGAGTTCAGGCAAAGAATTTATGTTTGATGCAGAGCATTTTTTTGATGGATACAAATCTAATCCTGATTATGCTTTAAAGTGTTTGAAAGCAGCATACGACCAAGGGTCAAGATGGATTATTTTATGTGATACTAATGGTGGAACTCTTCCTCATGAAGTAACAGAAATTGTATCTGAAGTTAAAAAGCATATCCCAGGAGAAAATTTAGGTATCCATGCTCATAATGATACAGATAATGCTGTAGCAAATAGTTTGGCCGCAATTCAAGCTGGTGTCAGGCAAATTCAAGGAACTATAAATGGACTAGGAGAAAGATGTGGTAATGCAAATTTAATGTCTTTAATTCCATCATTATTTTTAAAAAAAGACTTTAGTGAGAAATTTGAACTTAATATTAGAAGAGAAAATCTAAAGAATTTAACACAGTGTTCTAGATTATTGGATGAACTATTAAATAGAAAACCTAATAAACATTTACCTTATGTGGGAGCTTCAGCTTTTTCACATAAAGGAGGTATGCATGTTTCAGCAGTTCAAAAGGATCCAAAAACTTATGAACATATTGATCCCGAAGAAGTTGGGAATTCAAGAAATATTGTAGTTTCTGATCAAGCGGGACAATCTAATATAATGTCAAGATTAAAATCAATTGGAATACAGATTGAAAAAAATGATCCAAAAATTAAAAAACTTTTAGCAGAAGTAAAGGACAGAGAATTTATTGGATATAGTTATGATGGAGCAGATGCTTCATTTGAATTATTAGCCAGAAGATTGATGGGTAATATTCCTAGATACATCTTAATTAATGAATACGATGTTTCGGTTAAAAAAGATAACACAGGTGAAATCGTTTCACATGCCAAAGCACACTTAGAAGTTGATGGTCAAAAAATATTGTGTGAAGGACAGGGTAACGGTCCAGTTAATGCACTTGATAATGCAATAAGAAAAAATGTAAATAAACTTGCAAAATATTCAGATTATTTAAAAGACTTAAAATTAGTTGATTATAAAGTACGAATTTTAAATACAGGTACTGAAGCGGTGACTAGAGTTTCAATCGAAAGTACGGACTCCAAAGGCGTTAATTGGTTCACTATAGGTGTTTCTCCAAATATAATTGATGCATCATTTAAAGCTCTAGTTGATAGTTTGGATTATAAATTATTTAAAGATAAGGCTCCAGCTAGTCTATAAATTTGATCTATCATAAATGATGTTATCAAATAATATTACTTTCATTTTACATAAGCCTCAACTTTCAGAAAATATTGGAGCATGCGCAAGAGGAATGAAAAATTTTAATTTTAATAAACTTACTATTGTTGATCCTAAACCAATATTTCCAAATGATAAAATTCTAGCAACGTCAGTAGGGGCAAAAAATGTAATTAATAAGAGCAAAGTATTTGATAATTTAGAACTAGCATTAAAAAATATAGATTATGTAATTGCGACATCTGCAAGATTTAGAAATAAAAATATTAAACATATTCAATTAGAGGATTTAAAAAAAATTAATTATAAAAAGAAAGTAGCCTTCTTATTTGGATCAGAGGCATCTGGTCTATCAAATAACGAAATAAGCTATGCAAATTATACTCTTCAAATTCCAACAAATCCTGACTTTAAATCATTGAATTTATCTCACAGCCTAATAATAATTGCACAATATGTATCAAGTATAATTAATGCAAAAGTATCCTCTTTTAACAAATCTAATAAAATTAAATCAGCCTCTAAAAGAGAGATAGTTGCTATGGCAAATCTATGTATTAAGAACCTTGAAGATATTAATTTCTTTAAAACAAAAGAGAAGAAGCCAATAATGCTTGAAAACTTGAGGAATATTTTTTATAGGATGGAATTATCAACCAAAGAAATACGTATTTTATCAGGTGTATTTGCAAGTTTAGGTAAAAAACGTTGATTGACAAAATTAAGAGTAAGTTTATAAAGCCCACTATTAAATGACAAAAAGATTAAACTCTAAGCATAAAGTAGATAGAAGATTAAAAGTAAATCTTTGGGGCAGACCCAAAAGTCCATTTAATACAAGAGCCTATGGACCAGGTCAACATGGTCAAACAAAACAAGGTAAACCCTCAGATTATGGAATTCAGTTACAAGCTAAGCAAAAATTAAAAGCTTACTATGGTAATATCAACGAAAGACAATTTAGAAATATTTATAAAAAAGCAGTGATGCTTAAAGGTGATACAGGTGAAAACTTAATCGGCCTTCTTGAAAGAAGATTGGATGCTGTCATCTACAGAGCAAAATTTGCAACAACGATTTTTTCTGCAAGACAATTAATAAACCATGGTCATGTAAGAGTTAATGGAAAAAAAGTTAATATTGGAAGTTACTTAGTAAAAGAAGAAGATACAATTGAAATTAGAGATAAATCTAAACAACTTGCAATTATTGATATCGCCTTAGCTAATAAAGAGAGAGAAGCTCCAGAATATATTCAAATGGATGAAAAAAATAAAAAGTTTAAATTTGTTAGGATTCCAAAATTTGAAGAAGTTCCTTATCCAATTGTAATGGAGCCTAACTTAGTGATTGAATATTATTCAAGATAATTAGTTCTTAGCTTTAAAATTTATATTTTTGCTTTCAAAAAGTTTTGCTAACTCACCACTTTCATACATTTCTTTAACTATGTCGCAACCACCAATAAATTCATTTTTGACATAAAGCTGAGGTATAGTAGGCCAGTCACTAAAAACCTTAATTCCTTCTCTTAAATTTTGATTTTCTAAAACATTTACACCTTTAAAGTTTACCTCAAGAATTTTTAGTATATTAGAAGTAGCCATTGAAAATCCACATTGTGGAGCATCAGGTGTACCTTTCATAAATAAACAAACTTCGTTGTTTTCAATTTCATTTTTAATTAAATCATTTGTTTGTTGATCCATTTAGCTCTCCTTTGTTTTAATTGCTAGTGCATGCAGTTCATTACCCATTCTACCTTTTAATGAATTATAAACCATTTTATGTTGCTCAATTTTACTTTTTCCAGAAAATTGAGATGAAGTAACTGTTGCTGAATAATGATTTCCATCACCCGCCAAATCTTGTATCTCTACTATAGCATCTGGCATTGCCTCTTTTATAAAACTCTCAATTTCTTTTAAATCCATTGCCATTATTTACTCATATAGTTCGTAAGCCAATTTTTATTAGAAGTTGATAATTCGTCAATTGTAACTTTTGTCTTGCTGTTAATATATATATTTTTTTCTGTAATTGTGCCAAGTTCATCAAAATGGACTGCATTTTTATTCAATATATCAGCTACTTTTTTAAAATCCTTTTTGTTTATTTCAACAATATATCTACCTTGATCTTCGGCAAATAAGTACTCTATTTCATTAATTAAATATTTAGGTTTTTTAATATTTATTCCCTTTTTCCCTTTAATACACATTTTTGCTACCGCAGTAATTAAGCCACCTAAAGAAACATCATGAGCACTCTTTATTAAATTGTTATCAATCAATTTTAGTAATGTTTCTCCATTATTTTTTTCATTAAATAGATTTACCTCAGGTGGAGGTCCATTTTTTTCATCTAAAATATTTCTTGCAAACAAACTTTGATCAATATGTCCTTCAGTTTTACCAATTACTAAAACTAAACTATCAAGTTCTTTAAATTCCATAGTGATCATTTTTTTAAAATTTTTGATCAATCCAACTCCTCCGATTGCAGGAGTAGGTTTTATGCCTTCATCCTTAGTTTGATTATAAAAAGATACATTTCCAGAAACCACTGGGAACTTTAAATATTCACTTGCTTCACCAATACCTTGAACACATTCAACAAACTCACCCATATTTTCCTCATTTTCAGGACTACCAAAATTTAAACAATTGGTGATAGCAATTGGTTTAGCACCAACAGATATAAGATTTCTGAAACTTTCACAAACTACTTGTTTTCCACCAGTTAAAGGGTGTGCCCAACAATAAACAGCAGAAGAATCTACAGATGCAGCTACTGCTTTATCTGTTCCATGAACTCTTACAACACCTGCATCTCCACCTGGTTTCTGAATAGTATCTCCCATTACGGTATGATCATATTGTTGCCAAATCCATTCTTTACTACATACATTTGGGTTTGCTAAAATTTTTTTTAAAGCATCAATAATTTTTAAATGTTTTATATCTTCTTTTTTAATCTTATTTTTTTTAGGAAGTTTGGTTTTTTTCCATTTCCGATCATACATAGGTGAGTTTTCTACTAAGGTATTTACTGGAATATCTGCAACTTTTTCTTCATCAAAATAAAGTTCTATTTTTTTTGATTTAGTAGTCTTGCCAATTACTGCAAAATCTAAGTTCCATTTATCAAATATTTTTTTCGCTTGTTCTTCTTTACCATTTTCCAAAACTATCAACATTCTTTCTTGGCTCTCAGAGAGCATAATTTCATAAGGTGTCATCTTAGATTCTCTGCATGGTACTTTGTTTAAATTAATTTCAATTCCAAGATTTCCTTTTGAAGCCATTTCAATACTTGAAGAAGTAAGACCTGCTGCACCCATATCTTGAATAGCTATAATCGAGTCTCCTGCCATTAACTCTAAACAAGCTTCAAGTAAAAGTTTTTCAGTAAATGGATCTCCAACTTGAACAGTTGGTTTTTTTTCCTCAATTTTTTCGTCAAAACTTGCTGAGGCCATACTTGCTCCATGAATTCCATCTCTTCCAGTTTTAGATCCAACATAAATAACTGGTTTGTTTAAACCTGCGGCTTTAGAATAGAAAATCTTATCTTTTTTAACCAATCCTAATGTCATTGCATTAACCAGAATATTTCCATTATAAGAACTATCAAAACTTGTTTGACCAGCGATTGTTGGAACACCCATGCAGTTTCCGTAACCACCTATGCCATGAACTACACCTCTTAATAAATTTTTAGTTTTTTTATGTTGAGGTGATCCAAAATGTATTGAGTTCAAGTTAGCTATTGGTCTTGCACCCATAGTAAATACATCACGCATTATTCCCCCAACTCCTGTCGCAGCACCCTGGTAAGGCTCAATAAATGAAGGGTGATTATGACTTTCAATTTTAAAAACAATTGCATCATTGTCTTCGATATCTATAACACCTGCGTTTTCCCCAGGACCCTGAATAACTTTCTTTCCTTTAGTAGGCAGTTTTTTTAAATGTAATCTTGATGATTTATAAGAACAATGCTCATTCCACATTGCAGAAAAAATTCCTAGTTCTGTAATATTAGGAGTTCTTTTTAATAGCTCACAAATTTTAGCGTATTCATCTTTCTTTAAACCATGATCAATTGCAATTTGTTCGTTAACAATCATTTTAAATTGTTTATTAAATTTTTAAAAAATAAAGATCCATCCTCACCAGATAGAGATGTATCAATCATTCTTTCAGGGTGGGGCATCATTCCTAGAACATTTTTTTCTTTATTAAATATACCAGCAATATTTTTTATTGATCCATTAGGATTAAATTGATCCTCTATTTTTCCATTTTCATTACAATAATTAATAGCTATTTGATTATTATCCTCAATTTCCTTTAATTGATCATTAGTACAAAAATAATTTCCTTCATTATGAGCTATATGAAATTCTAAAACTTGGTTATCAACATTTTTAAAATATTTATTTTTTTTATCATTAATTTTTACAAAAACGTTTTTACAAATAAATTCTAAATATTTGTTTCTAAGCAAAACACCTGGGACCAAACCAGTTTCTACCAATATTTGAAATCCATTGCAGATACCCATAACCATGCCACCTGAATTTGCAAAATTAATTACAGACTGCATTATTTTTGATTTAGACGCCATGCTTCCACATCTTAAATAATCACCGTACGAAAACCCACCTGGCAAAACAACTAAATCACTTTTTGGTAATTCAGTATCAGCATGCCAAACCATTTTATTTTTAAATCCAAACTTCTTCAAAGCGACATCCATGTCTCTGTCACAATTTGAACCAGGAAAAGTAATAACTGATGATTTCATTAATTACTTTGGATCAATAATTTTATAATTTTCAATTACAAGATTTGCCAAAAGTTTTTTGCACATTTCTTCAACTTTTGCTTTTGCTTTGTTGTTATCGGTTTCTTTTGTATCTATTTCAAAATATTTACCCTGTCTAACTTCATTAACATCTTCAAAACCCATTCCATCTAGAGTTTGATGAATAACTTTTCCTTGTGGATCAAGTACATCTTTTTTTAAAGTAATTATTACAGAAATTTTCATTTTTTATTTCTTTTAACTGAAGATAATTTAGTAACATTTACTGCTGAAACATTAGATTGTTCATGAAGTATACCCAGTCTTTTAGCTACTTCAGTATAGGCTGGAATTAAGTCACCCAGATCTTTTCTAAATCGATCTTTATCTAATTTTTTTTCTGTTATACTATCCCACAATCTACATGTATCAGGACTAATTTCATCTGCTAAAATAACTTCATTTTTTCCATCAATTTTAACTCTTCCAAATTCTAATTTAAAATCGATAAGTTTAATTCCAACACCTCTGAACATGCCAATCATAAAATCATTAATCCTTAAAATCATTTTTTTTACTTTGTCTATTTCTGTTTTTGATGCCCAATCAAATGCTAAAATATGTTCTTCAGATATTAATGGATCTCCAAGTTTGTCATCTTTTAAACAGTATTCAATAAGAGGTTCTTTTAATACTGTTCCGTCTTCAATACCTAATCGTTTTGTAATAGATCCTGTAGCTACATTTCTCACAATGAATTCGATCGGAATTATTTCTACAAGCTTTATAATTTGCTCACGCATATTTAACCTTTTAACTAAGTGATTTTTAATTCCTATTTGAGAGAGATTAGAGAGTATGTGTTCCGATATTCTATTATTTAGAACACCTTTGCCCTCAATAGTAGTTTTTTTTTGATTATTGAATGCAGTTGCATCATCTTTAAAATATTGAATAACTAAGTTTTTATCATTTGTTGCATAAATGATTTTAGCTTTTCCTTCGTATAATTTTTTACCTTTTTTCATTACTTAAAAACTCTTCTAAAGATAAAATTGACATTTTTAAAGTGTTTAGAATAATTAAATATAGATTTTAGTTTTTTTGGCGAAATTTTACTCATTATAAATTTATCAGATGAAATGACATCAATTAGGTTTAAATTTTCTGCAAAACATTTTTTTGCATAAGATTGTACCATCTTATATGATTTTTCTCTGCTCAAACCTGTTTTGGTTAATTCCAACATAACCTCTTGAGAAAAAATTAAACCTTTTGTCAAATTTAAGTTTTCGAGCATTTTTTTTGGATAAACAATTATGTTATCTAAAATATTTGTAAGTCTAACCAATGCAAAATCAGTTGTAATATTAGCATCTGGCCCAATATTTCTTTCAACACTTGAGTGAGAAATATCACGTTCATGCCAAAGAGCCATGTTTTCAAGAGCTGGTACAACTGCGCTTCTGACCATTCTAGCTAAACCAGTAAGATTTTCACTTAAGATAGGATTTTTTTTATGAGGCATCGCGGATGATCCTTTTTGATTTTTAGAGAAATATTCTTGAAGTTCGTAAACTTCTGTTCTTTGTAAATGTCTTATCTCTACTGCTACTCTTTCAATTGATCCTGCGATAATCCCTAAAACAGAAAAATAAAAAGCATGTCTGTCCCTTGGGATTACTTGTGTAGAAATTGGCTCAACTTTTAAACCTAATTTTTTTGCAACATGTTTTTCAACATTTGGGTTAATATTTGCAAAAGTTCCAACAGCACCAGATATTGCACATGTAGAAACTTCATCAATAGCATCTTTAAGTCTCTTTCTATTTCTTTTAAATTCTTCATAAAAAGATGCTAATTTTAAACCAAACGTAATTGGTTCAGCATGGATACCATGACTTCTGCCCATACATGGTGTAAATTTATATTTTTTAGCCTGTCTTCTTAAAACTTTTAAAAGTTGATCGATATCTTTCAAAATTACTTTACCTGATTGGACTAACTGAATATTAAAACTAGTATCCAAAACATCCGATGAAGTCATTCCTTGGTGAAGATATCGTGCTTTAATTCCCGCTCTTTCAGTAACTGATGTTAGGAAAGCGATTACATCATGTTTTACTTCAGTTTCAATTTTATGAATTCTGTTTACATTAATTTTAGTTTTTTTTATTACAACTGAAGCAACTCCCTTGGGGATTTGACCGAGCTTTTCCATAGCTTGAGCAGCTGCAATTTCAACATCAAGCCAGATTTTATATTTATTTTCCTCTGACCAAATATCAATTAATTCTTTTCGTGAGTATCTTTTAATCATTAATTATAAGTATGGAGGCTTTGAATAACCTTTAGCAGATTCTGTAAAGATTTCATAACCATTTTCAGTAATTCCTATAGTATGTTCAAATTGTGCAGATAAAGATTTATCTTTTGTAACTGCTGTCCATCCATCATTCAACATTTTAACATCGTATTTGCCTGCATTGATCATTGGTTCTATTGTAAATGTCATTCCAGGCCTTAATTCTATTCCTGTATTTTTATTTCCATAATGTAGAATATTTGGAGGTTCATGAAAAGTTGTACTAATCCCATGACCACAAAAATCTCTAACAACCGAAAAACCTTTTTCTTCCACAAAAGATTGAATCTCATAACCAATATCTCCTAATTTTTTTCCAGGTTTTAAAATTTTAATAGCTCGCATCATAGATTCGTAAGTTGCATCTATAAGGTTGTTCAACTTTACTGGCGTTTTTCCAATGCAAAACATTCTGCTTGTGTCACCATAATGTTCATTGACAATTGCAGTCACATCAACATTTACAGCATCACCATCTTGTAAAATTCTATCTGACGGTATTCCATGACAAACTACATGATTTAATGATGTGCACAAAGATTTTGTGAAACCTCTATAGTATAGTGGAGCAGAGTAACCACCGTTGTCTCTTATAAATTCATATCCCATTTTATCAATATAATCTGTAGATACACCTTCTTTAATATTTTCAGTTAACATATCCAGAGTTTTTGCTGCTAGATTTCCAGCAATTCTCATTTTTTCAAATTTTTCTTTGTAATCAGTCATCTATAATTTTTAATTTCTTATCTATAAAAATTTTTTTAGAACTTATATCACATCTATAAGCTAAAAAATTTACACCAGCTTTTTTAGCAACCAAATAATTCTTATAATATTCAGCATCTATATCTTTAGCTATCTTGAAATATTTCATATTTTGAATCTGAACTAAAAACAATAGATAAGCTTTATAACCTTTATTTGTGGCATCAATAAGGGTAACCAGATGCTTGGTTCCTCTCGAAGTAACTGCATCAGGAAATTCTGCTGTTTCTTTGCTTCTAAATAAGGTTACATTTTTGACTTCCACGAAACTTTTTTGCTTATTTTTCTCAATTAAAAAATCAAATCTAGTTTCTTTATTAAAAAAAACTTCAGGTTTGATTAAATCGTTATTCTTTAGTTCGTTTATCAAGTTATTTTCTAATCCATGCTGGACAATTTTATTGGCCATATGAGTATTTACTCCAACTAAATTTTTTCTAGATTTAATTATTTCCAATCCATACTTGAGTTTTCTCTTTGGATCATCATTAGGTAGCAAATAAACTTCATTTCCCTTATCCAATAAACCTTTCATCGATCCCGTGTTAGGACAGTGAGCTGTGACAATTTCTTTACTGAGTTTAACGTCGGTAAAAAACCTTTTATAACGCTTGATTAGTTTGCCTTTTATTAAAGACTTGGTAAATTCCATTACTAAATTATATATTTCATATGGATAAAAAAGCAAAAGTTAATGCATCAATTTTAATTATTGGTAACGAAATTTTGTCTGGTAGAACGCAAGACACAAATACCTCAACTTTAGCAATTTGGCTTAATTCAATTGGAGTTAACGTTGCAGAAGTTAGAGTAATTCCAGATATTGAAAAAACTATTGTAGAGACTCTAAATTTACTTCGATCGACTTATGATTATGTTTTTACAACTGGTGGTATTGGGCCTACTCATGATGATATTACAGCTCAATCAGTGTCAAAGGCTTTTGGAATAAAATATGAAGTTCACAAAGAGGCCTTCAAAATTCTAGAAGCTTATTATGAACCAGGTAAATTTAATGATGGAAGACAAAAAATGGCATGGATGCCAGAAAATGCAAAATTAATTTTAAATCCTACAAGTGGTGCTCCAGGATTTAATGTTGAAAATGTATTTTCTTTACCAGGCGTTCCTTCTATTTTGAAATCAATGTTAGGTGGTTTAACTAATGAAATTGTTGGTGGAGAGCCCATTAAAAGTCATACTATAAGTTTAAAAACAGTAGAAAGTGAAATTGCAAATTCATTAACTAAAGTTCAAAATGAAAATAAGGATGTTGAAATAGGAAGTTACCCATTTTTTCATGCAGGAAAATTAGGAGTTTCAATAGTAATTAGATCTGAAAATCAAAATAAAATTGATAATTGTAATTCTCAAATTTTAAAATTTGTTAATGAAAAAAAAATAGAAATAGTAGATCGTTAATGTTGTATTTTGCTTATGGTAGTAATCTTCACCACTATCAAATGAAACGTAGATGCAAGGATAGTATATTTTTAAAAAAAATAAATTTAAAAGATTTTAGATTAACTTTTAGAAGCAAGTATAGAGCTGCTGATATAGAGCCTAAAAAAAATTCTATTGTTCCAGGTGCATTATTTGAAATTTCTAAAAGTGATGAAAAAAAGTTAGATGTTTATGAAGATTTTCCAATCCTTTATAAAAAACATTATTTTTATTATTATGGGAAAAAAGTTATGACATACACAATGGTAAAAAAAACACCATTTAAGTTTCCTACAGAAAGATATTTAAATGTTGTTAAAAGAGGTTATCGAGATTGTAAACTAGATAAAAAATTTTTAATCAAAGCATTGCAATATTAATTAAATGTTTTTACAGACAAAATTAGATAATAGAAAAGAGCCAATTAGAATAGCTTTTATTGGATGTGGAAAATTTGTTAGCATGTTTTTAGCTCAATACAATCATTTAAACAAAATACAGATCGATAGCATTGTAGATCTTAATATTAATCAAGCTAAAAAAAATTGTTCTAATAGTGGCCTAAGTTCTGAAAGTATAGAAAAAATATATTTTTCCAATTCTCTAGATGAAATTTTAGATAGAAATATTGAAATTTTTATAGAAGCTACTGGAAATCCAATTATAGGGACAGTGCATGCAGATAAAATAATAAAAAATAAAAAGAATATAATATTGGTGAATGTTGAAGCTGATATTACTTGCGGAAAATATCTTTCAGATCTTGCTGATAAAAATAATGTTATTTGTTCAATGGCTTATGGTGATCAACCTTCATTAATTTTAGAACAAGTTGAGTGGGCAAGACTAAATGGGTTTGATGTTGTTTGTGCAGGAAAAGGTACTAAGTATCACCCATCTTTTGAATATTCTACACCTGACACAGTCTGGGGTCATTATGGTTTAAGTAAAGAAAGAGCAGAAAATGAGTCTGGCATGAACCCAAAAATGTTTAATAGTTTTTTGTGTGGAGATAAATCAGCTATAGAAATGTGTGCTGTAAGTAATGCAGCAAATCTAAAATGCCCTAGCAATGGTTTAACTTTTCCTCCAGTCGGCGTTTACGATATTGCTAAGAAAATGATTCCAAAAAAAAATGGTGGATTAATTGATAGTGAAGGGCAGGTAGAGGTAATTTCAAGTATTGATTTAGAAAAAAAAAATATTGAAAATGATTTAAGATGGGGTGTTTATATTGTTTTAAAAGCAAAGAATGAGTATGTAAAAAATTGTTTTAAGGATTATGGAATGGTTACAGATTCTTCGGGGAATTATTCTGCAATATGGAGGCCATATCACTATATAGGATTAGAACTTGCTCAATCCATATACTCTATAGCTTTAGATAATAAAGCAACTGGTTTTACAAAAAATTATAATGCTGAGGTTGCTAGTATTGCAAAAAAAGATTTAAAAAAAGGTGAAAAACTTGATGGTGAGGGTGGATTTTGTGCCAGAGGTAGATTGATAACTTCTGAAAAATCCAAAAAAGAAAAAATATTACCTTTAGGTCTTACTGATAATGCAATATTAAAAAAAGACATAATTAAAGATGAAATTATTAAAATGAAAGATGTAGAACTTAATTTACCAAAAGAAGTGATAGAGGCTAGAGATTACCAATACAATTTAATATAGTTGAGTTATAAATAATTGAATATATAACAATGGAATTCAAAAAAGCCCTCGTGGTGAAATTGGTAGACACAAAGGACTTAAAATACATATAGTATAGTAATTTTATAGTCTCACACAGTCTCATACAGCCTTAAATCCTTTCAAATCCTACAATTTAGAAAAACCATTAATTATTTTTATTGGAAAATATGAGTTATAAACTCTCTTAAACTAGACGTAGACTAGAATTGAGAGAGATAAATTAAAAAATTATATAATACAAAAAGATATTCATTTCAGGTTAATAGATTTTGATATATTTTAATTTCTACATGTCATTTAAAAAAAAGTTATTAAAAGGCGCTTTTTCACTCGCTAAGGGAACTATGCATGCAAGTACACTAGGAACAACTTTTATTGCAGAAAAAGGTATTAAATCTTTAAAAAGAAAACTAGATAATAATAAAATAGAAAAAATAGCTATAAAAAAAAGAAAGAAAATTATAGCGATGAAAAATAAAATTGAGAAACGAGCAAAAGATTTAAAAAAATTAAATATAAAAGGGAAATATAATAAAGATGAACAAAAAAAATATGAGGAGTATTTCGATAGTTTCCTTATATCTAACGATAAAAGTGTAGCCGAAGTTGTTGATCGCAAATTTACTTTATTAGACATATATCCTGAAGATAAAAAAATTATTTTAAAAGCATATGAAGATGTTGAAATTTATGTTGAAAAAAGATTTAAAATAATTGAATTAATCGAAAAAAAAATTGAAATTAACAAAATAATTAAAAAGGGTTTTGAAAAAAAAATAGTTTTAAGAATTGATAAAGAATATAGAAACAAAAAAAAAATAAATGATTTTAATAAACTTCTTAATCAGATATTGACAATACCAGGAATAAATAAAAAATTAGCTACTTATATTACAAATCAATATAAATCTATTGAAACAATCAGAAAAGTACCCTTGACAAGTTTGCTAGAAACACCAAAATTAACTAAGAAACAAGCTGGTGCTATAAAAAAATTATGATAGTTTAAAATAAATGTTATTTGGTAAAGACGGCAGATCTAAAGAAGCCAGAAATATAAAAAAGGTTACAAGTGGAATAATAAAGGCTAATAAATCTAAAAAAAAAAGTTCATCAATTTCAAGCAAAGGAGAAAGTAGCTTTTTTGGAAGATTAATATGGATTTTGTTTCGTTGGTGCTGCATATTTCCATTTGCAATATATGTTTTAAAATCATTTAAATTATTAGTAATGCGAGGACCAAGATTTGTACTTCTTTATTTAAAATATAAAATTTCTGCCTCTTATTTTTATGTTGTTATTGATGGTGATTATCATGACGATTTTGAAGATTGGTTAGAAGAGAACAAATTAAAATTGAATAATTAAAAAAAATAAATCAATTGTTTGAAAATTTAACATCTCGTATTTTTTTTGATAAATTGAAAACTTATGTTTATGCTTACTGTAAAATTGATAATGAAAATAGAAGGATTCCAATATACATAGGTAAAGGAAAAGGCAGTAGATGCTTAGCTCATCTTAAAAATCTTACTACAAAGACAGATACTAAATCAAAAAAAATTCTAGAGTTAAAAAATAAAAAAAAACTTGGTATAGATATAATTGCCTATAATTTAGATGACAAAACAGCATTTATTGTTGAGTCTGCTTGTATTGATTTAATGGGAATAGAAAATTTAACAAATATTGTAAAAGGCAAAGGTAACAATATCAAAAGAACTCCAATAGAAGAATTGCAAAATATAATTTTGGACAAACCTATTGAAATTGATGATGAAGATAAAGGAGTAGGTATTTTAATTAATAGAGATTTTAAACCAAATTTTGGTGATCTTGAAACATTTGAAATAACTAGAGGTGTCTGGGCAAAAAATTGTGTTAGCATAGCTAAAAATTCTAAATATGCATATGCTCTCTATCATGGGGTAGTAAAAGAAATATATGAAATTCACAGCTGGGTTAAAGCTGGTACTCAAGAATATTTTACAAGGAAATTAAATATTGAAATAATAAAAAATAGGTATGAATTTATCGGTAAGATAGCTGATGATAATATTAGAAAAAAATATAAAGGCAAATTAATAAAAAAAAATCGAAGTTATGGAAATCCTTTTATAAAATTATAGATCTATATCTATTTTTTATACCATTATACTCAGCTTTATTAATTTCGAATACATTTGCAACATCCTCTATAAGTTTAAGCTCTTCATCTGTTAATTCTAAATTAATACATGCAGCATACATCATTGCCTCAATAATTGTGATAAGAATTGTTTTTTTTTTATAAAATTTTTTTACTTCTAATGCATTTATATAAGCTCTAACAGAACCGCCTTCTTCATTATTTAAAACCATCTTCAATATAGCGATATCTTTTTGTTTAAGTTCAAATTCTTCTTCTATAAATTGATGTTCTTTTTTTAGATCTGTTTTTGTATAAGCAATAATATACAAACAATATAGAGCACAAATTAAATTAAAATTATTTTTACTTTTAAAAACTTTTTTTAATTTGTCATTTATAGGTTCATCAAAAATACCTACGTTATTTTTATAATTTTTGGTTTCTTTAAGGAATTTTTTTGGGTTATCCAAATAATCATAATAATTTGGTTTATTACAGGCCAATTTACTTTCACAAATCCATACTTGACGATTTCTTCTGTAAGATCTACCTGAGTGTATTCTTATTGATTTAAATATTTTATTATTTGATTTTGAATCTAAATTTGCAAATGGATTAAAAGAGAATGAGTAACCAGATTTACCAGACTTGAATGAAATCTCTGCTTTTTTCATTCTATACGCAGGTCTTATTATTCCACAATCATTACATTTATAATTAGCGTACTTACCCATTACTTAGTTTATTTTAACTATTAATTTCAAATTTTTTTTTAATATCATATTATAAAATAAAAAAAATTTACTTATTAAACTTGTTCAATTATAAATATTAGCATAAATACTTATGAAATTCATTAATGCCCTCGTGGTGAAATTGGTAGACACAAAGGACTTAAAATCCTTGCCGCTTGCGGAGTGCCAGTTCGAGTCTGGCCGAGGGCACCACTAAATGAGCAAACTTCAAGTCATTGCAGATAAAAATAAAAAATCTTCTAAGATTAAAAATTTACTATTAAAAAAGATAAAACTTAATCATTTTAAAAAAGAAAACCTTATAATTGTTATTGGTGGTGATGGTTTTATGCTTCAAACACTTAAAAGAAATAAAAATTCAAAAAAACTTTTTTATGGGATTAATTCTGGAAGCTATGGATTTCTTATGAATAAATTTTCATCAAAAGATATAATTAAAAACCTTTCAAAAGCAAATTTGGTTTCAATTTCTCCTTTAGAAATGATTGTTAGAAATAAAAACAATCATATTAAAAGATCTATAGCGATCAAT
>CACDTB010000018.1 GCA_902555535.1 uncultured Pelagibacteraceae bacterium
ACAGCATCCTTCAAAGATTTATCTGAATCTTGACTTACTTGGTTTTTATTTTCCCAAGCTTCATTTATAATTTTTTCAATAGTCATAATTTTATGAGTTTTTTAATAACCTTATTTCTTTTAAAAATAAAGAAAGATTTTCTATTTTGTAATCAATATATTCTTGATCAGATTCTTTTTTTCCCCAATATTCATCATTGATTAACCAAACTGTTTTTGCTCCTCTTTCTTTTCCAATAGATAAGTTTTTCGCGATATCTTCAATATAAAGTGTCTCGGTTGGATCAATTTTAAATTTTTTGACCATAAGATCAAATGCTTTTGCCGCAGGTTTTGGACTGTATTCAGCATCAACAATATCAAATATACCGTCAAATTGATCATCAATTCCTAAGTGAGAAATAATATTTTTAACATGTTCTTTACTACCATTTGTAAATACGAATTTATTTAGATTAATATTTTCTAGCTCATTCCTCAAAACAGCGTCTTTCTCTAAAAAATCTAAATTTATATCATGGACGTAGTCTAAAAATTCTCTTGGAGGTATATCGTGATGTATCATTAAACCATTAAGGCTAGTGTTGTATTTATGAAAATAATTTGTTTGTAATTCTTTTGCTTCTTTTAAATCTATATTTAGTTTATTTGAAATATATTGGGTCATTTTTTTACTTACTTGACCGAATACACCTTCGAGATCACTGTAGAGCACCCCATCACAATCAAATAATAAGTTTTTGATATTCTTTAATTCTTTCATTGTCTTATTAAAGTACCAGAACCTTTATCAGAGAATATTTCCCATAAACATGAATGTGGCTTTGTGCCATTGATTATTCCTACAGCTGTAACACCATTGTTCACTGCATCTATACAAGCATTTATTTTAGGTATCATACCTTCTGTAATAGTTTCATCTTTAATCATTTCAAGAACCTTAGACGAAGATATTTCTTCTATTAATTTTTTATTTTTATCTAAAACACCATCCACATTCGTCATTAACAATAATCTTCTTGATTTTAAAGATTTTGCTATAGCCATTGCAGCTGTATCTCCATTAATATTATATGGTTGATTTTCTTTTCCTAAGCCTAATGGTGAAATTATAGGAATTTTATTTTGATTAATTATGTTTAATATTTGTTTATTATTTATCTCATTTGGTATTCCCACAAATCCCAGCTCTTCTGTTTCTGGTATAGTTTTTATAACGTTATTATTTTTTGTATGTATTGATATTGCTTGCGTTCCTTTATCTTTTAATGAACTAACAATGTCATCATTAAAATTAATTAAAACAGACTCAACTATACTAATAATATTTTTATCAGTAACTCTTAATCCTCTTATAAATTTCGATTGAATATTTGATTTTTCTAGTTCTCTTTTAATTCTAGGTCCACCACCATGGATTACAACAGTTGCAAGGCCCAATTTATTTAAAATACTAAGATCTGTTATAAAGTTATTAAATACGTTTCTATCAATTAAAACGTTTCCACCATATTTAATTACTATTAAATCATTTTTATATTTCTCAATATATTTCGTTACTTCATTTATTGGTGGCCCATCTTCAGGTAATATTTTTTCAAGATTCATTTATTGTTTTTAATTTATTAGGTTGCAGTTTTAACTGTTGTACGTTTCATTATTACAACCTGCTGAGCCATTGTTAAAATATTATTAACTGTCCAATAAATTACTAGTCCACTTGGGAATGGTGCAAGAATTACTGTTAAAAATAAGGGAAAGAACATAAATATTTTTGCTTGCATTGGATCTGTTGGAGCTGGATTTAGCTTTTGTTGCACCCACATCGATACCCCCATAGCTACAGGCCAAGCACCAATGATAAGGAAAGAAGGTACATCATATGGAAACAATCCGAATAAATTAAATATAGAAGTGGGATCTTTAGCACTTAAATCTTGTATCCAACCATAGAAAGGCATGTGACGCATCTCTATTGTTACGAATAAAACCTTGTATAAAGCAAAGAATACTGGGATCTGAATCAATATAGGAAAACAGCCACTCATAGGATTTACCTTTTCTTTTTTGTAAAGAGCCATCATTGCTTGTTGCAATTTCATTTTGTCATCTTTGTGCACTTCCTTTAGTCTCGCCATCTCGGGCTGGAGTGCTTTCATTTTAGCCATACTTCTGAATGAAAAATTAGCAAGCGGAAAAAATGCTACACGAATACAAACAGTAACAGCAATAATTGCCAATCCGTAATTTCCAAATATTTTAAAGAAATATTCTAAAGCAGTGAACAAAGGACGTGTTAAAAAGTATAGGAATCCCCAGTCAATTGTTAAATCAAATTTATCTATTTTTAAAGACTCAGCGTATCCATCTATTACATCAACTCGTTTGGCAGCTACTATTATTTGTAAGTTTTCTTCTATAGAGGAATTTTTATTTAACTCTAATGGTTCAGTTGTAACAAAGTTTATTCTGTACTTGTTCTTGTAATCCATAGTGGTTTTAAACTCTTTTTCTCTTGGTGGAATAAGTGTTGATATGTAATATTTATCTCCAATTCCTAACCATCCCTTTTGAGCAGTTCTTGAAAATTTCTTCTCTTCAATATCGTCATAATCTTCCTCAATTAATTCTTCATCCAATGTAGCGATAGGGCCCTCATGAAGAATATAAAAATCAGTTAAACCTTCTGGAATCTTGTTTCTTATAATTTGTCCATAAGAATAGAAGTCATAGTTTTTATCTGTGGAATTTATAACTCTTTGTTTTATCGTGAATAAAAACTTATCATCTAAAGCTATTTCTTTTTCAAAAGTAATCCCTTGATTATTTGTCCAGCTTAGTTTTATAGGAGATTGATTAGTTAATTTATTATTTCCTACCACTGACCAAATTGAATCCGCATTTGGGATATCTATATTTTTATCAGTGGTAATAAAACCACTTTCTATTACATAACCCTCTTCGGAACTTCGTGGTGCAAGAAATTTTACTTTTTCATCACTTTCTAAACTGACATTGTATTCTTTGAAAGTAAGATCATCAATTGCAGCTCCTTTTAAAGAAATAGATCCTACAATACTTTGGTTTTCAAACAAAACTCTTTCACTTTCTTTTAAAGCATCTTCTCTTGAAATTGCAGTTATATTTTCTTTTTGATCTAAACTAGGAGCATCTGAGTTTTGTTCAGTTTTATTTTGTTCAGCTAAATTTTCTTTCTTTACTGGAGGTGGTGCAAAAAATAGTGAATACAATATGATCACCGCAGCTGATAAACTTATAGCAGCAATAATATTTCGAGTTTCCATTATTTATTATCCTTTATTTCCTTTTTAACTGGATCAAACCCTTCACTACCCCCTAATAATTTTATTGGATGACAGGACAAAATTCTTTTCATACTCATAAATAAACCTTTAAAAAAACCATATTCTTTTAAAGCATCTATGCTGTATTCAGAACATGTTGGTAAATATCTACAAGAATTACCCAATAATGGACTAATCAAATATTTATAGGCTTTGATAAATTTAATTAAAATTAAAGTAAATATATTCATTATTTTATTTTTTCAAAATCCTGAAAAAGAGTTTCTTTTATAATTTTGTATTCATTATTTAGCATAGAAGACTTAGCGATAACAAGAAATGAATAATCAAAGTTTATCTTAATTTTTTTAATAGCTTCATTCATGATGTTTCTTAATCTTCTTTTAATTTTATTTCTTTTTACTGCATTACCAATTTTTTTTTTAGTCACAAAACTGATATTTAGTCTTTTTTTATCTTTATTTTGTAATTTTCCAAAAAAAATACTTACGTATTTATTTGTAATCTTTTTTTTTTTAATTAGATTTTTAAATTCTTCGTTTTTTGAAAGAGCAAGTATTTTGCTTTTCATTATTCTATACAGAAACAGTTAGTGATTTTCTTCCTCTTGCCCTTCTTCTGGCTAAAAGTTTTTTACCACCTTTAGTTTTCATTTTTGAACGGAATCCATGTTTTCGAGCTCTTTTTTTATTTGAGGGTTGATAGGTTCTTTTCATAATTAGATTTGTATAATTTTTTATAATTTTCGCCCCTTTATATTAGTAATAATTAAAATAGCAAATAGAAGATTAAGCATTAAAATAGGAGGAATCATGGAAAATAGAAAAAAAATTAAATTATTTATTGGTTTGTCTTATTTATTAATTGTATGTCTATTTTTGTATTTCTTTTTTTCAAAATATAGTCTCTCAGAAATTACATCCTATGATTTTCTAAGAGATAACCAATCTTATTTTTTTGAACTTAGAAAATCTAACTTATTTTTAATTTCTATTATTTTTTTAGCATTAACTATTCTTTGGGTTTTCCCTTTTTTAGGATTTGGAACTCCAGTCGCATTAATGGGTGGTTTTATATTTGGAAAATGGATAGGGACTCTAGTTGTTGTTTTAGGCTTAAGCATTGGTGCCACGTGTTTGTATATTTTTGGAAATTATTTTTTAAAACAGCTTATTAGAGAAAAGTTTTTAAATAAGTTTCAAAACTTAGAATTAAAATTTAAAAAATCCGAATTTATTTATTTATTAATTTACCGTTTTATAGGTGGTATACCTTGGCAGCTGAGCTGTCTCTTACCAACCTTATTTAATGTTAAAGTTATAAACTTTTTCTTTGCTACATTGATTGGAATAATTCCTCAAATTTTTTTGGCAGTTTCTATTGGGAGTGGATTAGAAAAAATTATAGATCAAAATGTCCAATTGCCTGGAATAACTGATATAATATTTACACCTGATATATATATTCCTATAACATTTTTTTTTATTTTAATTTTGATTACAATATTTTTAAGAAAGTTTTTTTATAGAAATTAGTGGTGCTCCCACCCTGTACTGACCAGGGAACTAGTCATTACCAATGACTTGTTATACCATTTAACTACAGGAGCTTAGTGACAAATTGTGTTTTTTTGATAATAAAGCATTTTTTTCAAATTATTGCCTTAATTTTTGAGTAATTATGATTTATACCTAATTTAGAAAAATGTTATGGGAATTCATTACGATTATAAATCCACCAAAGGAACCAAGCTTATGGAAAAGCAAGCTAAAAGAGAAAAAAAGCTTGCTGAAAAAAAAGCTAAACGCCTAGCAAAAGAAGGCCCAAAACCAGAGAAACTTAAGCCAAGCACTTTAGATATATCAAAACCTATCACACTAGATTTTCTGACTAATCCAGATAAAAAATGAATTCAAAAGAAAAAAATGAGAGACTTAGTATAGCTCTTAGAAAAAATTTAAAAAAAAGAAAAATTTTTATAAAGAAAATAAAGAAAAAAAGTAAATAATGTCAGTATTATCAGATAAGTGGATACGAAAAATGTCAAAAGAGAAAGAAATGATTTCTCCTTTTGAAGAGAAACAAATTAGAGGTAATAAAATATCTTATGGATTATCTTCATTTGGTTATGATGCAAGAGTTTCAAATGAATTTAAAATTTTTACAAATGTAAATTCAGAAATAGTTGATCCTAAAAATTTTAAGCCAACAAATTTTGTTACTAAAAATGTTTCAGAATGCATTATACCACCTAATTCATTTGTTCTGGCTAGAACTGTAGAAAAATTTAAAATACCTGATGATATTTTAGTTATTTGTCTTGGCAAGTCTACTTACGCGAGATGCGGAATAATTGTAAATGTTACGCCTTTAGAACCTGGTTGGGAAGGGTATGTAACTCTAGAATTTTCGAATACAACACCACTACCAGCTAAAATATATGCCAATGAAGGAGTTGCACAATTTATATTCTTAAAAGGAAATGAAAAACCAGAAGTGACATATGCTGATAGAGATGGAAAGTATATGGGTCAAACTGGAGTAACGTTGCCTAAAGTTTAGTTATGCAGAAATTAGAAGTCTTTGGAGCAAATAAGCTCAAAGGACAAATAGAAATATCTGGCTCTAAAAATGCTTCGCTACCAATTCTAGCAGCATCATTATTATCAAATAAAAAAGTTTACTTAAATAATATACCAAGAGTGAAAGATATAGAGACGATGACAAGTTTACTTAAATCTTTAGGATCGATAATTAATTTAAAAAATAATAAATTGATTATAGATAATTCAAAACAAAATAAAAAGTTTGCATCTTACAGTTTAGTAAAAACTATGAGAGCTGGAATTTTAGTTCTTGGACCTTTGTTGGCTAAATTTGGTAATGCAAAAGTATCACTTCCAGGAGGATGTGCAATTGGTACAAGACCAGTAGATATACATCTTAATGCTTTATCTAAGCTAGGTGTAAAATATAAAATTGTTCAAGGGTATGTATATGCAACTGCACCCAAAGGGTTAATGGGTAATAAAATACGTTTTTCAAAAATATCAGTTGGTGCAACCGAAAATTTGATTATTGCTGCAAGCCTTGCTAAAGGAACAACCATATTAAGCAATTGTGCAATTGAACCTGAAATAAAAGATTTGGTTAATTTTTTAATTAAATCGGGGTGTAACATAAAATGGATTGCTCAAAGATCACTTAAAATAACTGGTGTTAAAGAAATCAGCAACATCTCTTATTCTATTATGTTTGATAGAATTGAGGCAGGAACATACTTAATTGCAGCAGCAGTAACTGAGGGAAATTTAAAAATTAAAAATGTAATTCCTAAGGTGATAAAAACTGAAATTAATATATTAAAAAAAATTGGTACAAAAATTAATATAAAAAAAAATGAAATACATATTATTGGTAATAAAAAGATAAAAAGTATAAATATAAAAACAGCTGCTTACCCAGGCTTTCCAACTGATCTACAGGCTCAGATAATGGTACTATTATGCAAGGCTAACAAAGAGTCTACTATCAAAGAAGATATTTTTGAAAATAGATTTATGCACGTTGCTGAATTAAATAGAATGGGTGCTAAAATTTCAACTAGTGGAAATAAGGCAAAAGTTAATGGAAATATTGATTTTGCTGGTGCTGAATTAATGGCAACAGATCTAAGAGCTTCAGTTTCATTGATACTCGCAGCACTAACTGCAAAAGGTAAATCAGTAATTAATAGAATTTATCATCTTGATAGAGGATATGAAAATATAGAAAAAAAATTAAAAAAAGTTGGAGCAAAAATAAGAAGAGTTAATTGATGTCAAAGAAATATTTAGCAAAAATTATTGCAACAGATAATGAAGGTTTGCAAATGATTTCAGCATGTACCTCTGGAGCAAAGATCAAGGTGTCAGATATTAAATATTTAGCAGAAAATAAAGTTTTTTTATTGTCAATCGAAAGAACAAAAATTGAAATAGATCAGAAAGATAAAAAAATACATAGTGTTTGCAGGTTCGATTTTGTTTATAAAGTAAAATCAAAAAATATAGATCAAAAAAACCTCAATTTAGTTCTAGAATTGATTGCAATTGATTATTTAAAAAATGGAGATCAATATGAAATTAATTTAATTTTCAATAATAATGCCTACATATCTTTAACTACAGAAATAATTGAAGTAATACTAGAAGATCAAAATTAAATTAATAAACAATGAAAATAATAAATAGCAAAAGTAAAGATTTTGAAAAAATTTTAGATAAATTACTTTTACAAAGAAAGAAAAAAGTTCAGTCTAATTCAGTTTCAGTTTCTAGTATAATTAATGATGTAAAGAAAAATGGAGATAGGGCTCTTTTAAAATATGAAAAAAGATTTAACAAAAATAATATAATTATACCTAATTCTAAACAAATTAATAAGTCAATCAAATCTCTGAATAAAAAAGTGAAGCAAGCAATTGATCTTGCCTATAGTAGAATTTATAAATTTCACTCCCTGCAGAAATTTAAAAATATTTCTTATAAAGATAATTTAAAAAATAAAATAGAATATAAATATATACCATTAGAATCTGTAGCAATTTATGTTCCTGGATCGAGCGCATCGTACCCATCTAGTGTTTTAATGAATGCAATCCCTGCAATTGTAGCTGGAGTTAAAAGAATAATCATGATTAATCCTGGATTTAAAGGAAGACAAAATCCTGCTGTTCTATATGCAGCTCGTAAATGTAAAATTAAAGAAATTTATTCAATTGGAGGTCCTTCAGCTATAGCGGCAGTAACCTACGGAACAAAAAAAATAAATAAGGTAAATAAAATTGTCGGTCCTGGTAATGCTTATGTAGCAGCAGCTAAAAAAGAAGTTTTTGGTGATGTTGGAATTGAGGGAATGACAGCTGGTCCTTCCGAGATAACTATTGTTAGTGATAAATTTTCAAATCCAGAATGGGTTGCAAGTGATTTAATTGGTCAAGCAGAACATGATAATCATGCTCAATGTATATTAATTTCAAAAAATATGTCGTTAATTTATAAAGTTAAAAAAGAAATTACAAAACAATTAAGAGATATACCAAGAGTATCTGTTGCGAGAAAGAGTTTAAGAAATAATGGAATTATAATACATATTAACTCTGATAAACAAATAATTAATGTTGTTAATAAAATTGCACCAGAACATTTAGAACTTAATATCAAAAATTATAAATCATTTGTTTCAAAAATTAAAAATGCAGGATCAATATGTTTAGGAAAGTATGCTGTAATGGCAATGACGGACTATAATGTTGGTTCTAACCATGTATTACCTACTAATGGTTCAGCAAAATATTCAAGTGGAGTAAGTGTGAACGAATTTTATAAACGGATTTCTTATATAAACTTATCTAAAAAGGGTATTGAAAGTCTTGGACCATCAGTTATAACACTTGCAAATTATGAAGGGTTGGCGGGGCACGCCCAATCTGTAAAAAAAAAGAATTAGGAGAACTAAAATTGTCTAAACAAGATTTGCTTGAATTTAAAGGAAAAGTAATGGATCTTCTTCCAAATGCAATGTTTAGAGTTAAGCTGGAAAATGGGCACACCGTTACAGCTCATACTGCTGGTAAGTTAAGAAAAAATAGAATTAGAGTATTGCAAGGCGATAATGTGACTGTAGAAATGACACCTTATGACCTTACAAAAGGCAGAATAATCTTTAGAGGTTAAACTTTTGCCTCGGTAGCTCAGGAGTAGAGCAGAGCCCTGAAAAGGCTTGTGTCGGAGGTGCGAATCCTTCCCGAGGCACCATTATAATCAACATTACATCTTGAAATAATTATAAAAAAAATTAACTTATTTAATTAATAAATAATAAAGGACTAATAAATAAAATGAGTACATTAACTGGTAAAATTAAATGGTACAATGGTTCCAAAGGTTACGGTTTCATTGAAAGAGATGATAAAGAAAAAGATGCTTTTGTTCATGCTTCAGCTGTAAAAGCAGCAGGAATGAGATATCTTAACGAAGGTGACAAACTTGAGTTTACATTAGAAGATGGACCAAAAGGTGCCTCTGCAGTTAATCTTAAAAAAGTAGATTAATATTTACATAAAGCATTTTAAAGGGCGTTAATTTATAAAAATAGATAAACGTCCTTTTCAAATTTAAACCTTGCAAATTAACAATATTTGTCTAAAAGGCTGATGATGAATATAAATATTACATACAAAAAGACTTTTAGAAGTACTCACAGAAACTGTTTCCATAGCCAGTAGGCTATTTATTTATATTATAATTTTAAATCCACATAAAATAAGATAAAAACAAAGAGGATAAGCCCGGGTGGTGTAATGGTTAGCACGGAAGTTTGTGGAACTTTAAGTTTGAGTTCGACTCTCAGCCCGGGTACCAAAAAATGAATAAAGAAAAAAAATTAATTCCTGGATTACCTTCAGGATTTGAAGATCGTTGGGATAAAAAACTTCTTCTCAAAAAAAAGCTTTTAAAAGCTATTGAGAATAATTTTATTAAATTTGGAGCAGAGGCTTTAGAAACCCCTTCGTTTGAGATAAGTGAAAATATAGGATCTTTTTTGGCAGAAGATGACGCTAATCCTATGTCTGATGTATTCTCATTTCAGGATGGAGAAAAAAGCATTACTCTAAGGTATGATCTTTCAAGCCCACTAGCTAGATTTGTTGCTCAAAATAATCAAGAGCTTCCATCAATCTTTAAAAGATATGCCATTCAAAATGTCTTTAGAAATGAAAAGGCTGGTAACGGAAGGTACAGGGAATTTATACAAGCAGATTTTGATATCGTAGGAAATGTTAATCCTGCCCAGGCAAATGCTGAGCTTTGTAATTTAATATCAAATACTTTGTTAGATTGTGGTCTAAAAAAAAATCAATTTACAATTAACATTAGTAATAGAAAAATAGTTCAAGGATTAATTGATGATTTAAAAATTTCAGAAGAAAAGCAAGTAAAAGTAATTAGGGCAATTGATAAATTAGATAAACCAGGTTTTGGTTTAAAAGGTGTTGAAGATCTGCTTAAAAAAGAGAGAAAAGATATAAGTGGTGCAATCACTAAGGGCGCAGATTTAAACAATGAACAAGCGTCCGAAATACTTAATTTTCTAAAAATCAAAGATTTGAAAGAATTAAGAGAAACATTAAAAAATCCATTGTCTCAAGAAGGTATAAAGGAATTAGAGCAAGTATTTGAAGTATTGGGTTACAGTTCAAATTTAAATCAGGTCAAAACAAATTTTACAATTGTTAGGGGATTGGATTATTATTCAGATTTTATTGTTGAAACAAACCTAAATTTTAAAGTTACAAATAACAAAGGTAAAGAGGTTGACATAGGCAGTATTTGCTCTGGAGGAGCCTATGCAAAATTAATTTCGAGATTTAAAGGTGTGGATATTCCAGGCACTGGAGTTAGTTTTGGGGTTGATCGATTGTTATTTGCTTTGATGCAATTAGATCAAATAAAAGTAGATAGTCAAAAACCAGTTTTAGTTTGTGTAATGGATGAAAAATATCTTAAAAATTATTATGAAATTTTAGATCTATTAAGAAATAATAATATTAATGCTGAAATTTTTTTAGATACAAAGAAAAATTTAGGTAAGCAACTAACCCTAGCAAATAAACGTGAGTTGGATGTTGCAATAATATGTGGTGAAAATGAATTTAATGAAAATACAGTCACTATAAAAAGCCTCAAAGGTGTTAAGGGTAAAAACAATAAAACATTTCCAAAAGAAAATTTAATCGATGAAGTCAAAAAACTTATCTGAAAACATCCTTAGATCGGTAAAATCTAAGGGTTTTAAATATATTGATTTACCCTCAGTAATTGAGGCTAATCATATCGTTCAAAGATCAGGAGAAAATTTTAGAAAGTTTATCTTCTCTTTTACTGATCAAAATGGAAGTGAGTTGTGTCTAAGACCAGATTTAACGATTGTATCTTGTTTAAGATATTTAGAAAATAATTTAAAGGGTAAGGAAAAAATTTTTTATAGTGGTCAAGCTTATCGAAAATCACAAAACAAAAAAGACTCAATCATTAGAAATCAAATCGGATTTGAAATTTTAGGATCTAAGAATGAGAAAAATGATGATAAAGAAATTATAAATACATCTCTAAAATCACTTAAAAATATCAAATATTCTTCAGGAACACTCACTATTGGAAATGTTGAAATATTTAATTTGTTAATTTCAAAATTAGATATTCCAAAGAGATGGAAGCTAAGATTGTCCAGGCATTTCTGGAGAGAAGAATATTTTAATGATTTATTAAAAAGATTAGAAACTAATTCTGATGTTGACCCAACAATTGTAGAAATAGATAAAAAGCGTTACGTGAAAATGCTTAAAGAAGATTTATCAAATGTTGTGGCAGGAAGAACAATTAATGAAATATTAAAAAGATTTGATCAGAAAATAAAAGATCCTAGAAGAGCCAGTAAAGGAAAAAATGTTTCAAAAATAATAAAAGATTTCTTAAAAATTAAATGTCCGATAAATAAAGCAGCAATTGAGTTAAATAAATTTTTTAAAAAAAACAGAATAAATTTAGCTGTAGATCAAAAATATTTTCCAATTTCTAATAACAAGGTTTCAAAATTAAATGTAGTATTTTCAGCATCCTTTGGAAGGCAATTAGAATATTACACTGGAATGGTTTTTAAAATTGATATTAAATCTAAAAACTCATTAAAAAATATTATTAACGGTGGTCGTTATGATGGTCTAATTTCAGACTTAGGATCAAAAAAACAAACTCCAGCAGTAGGAGCTGCTTTGAATTTATAAATGATTATTTGGCTTGCATCATATCCTAAAAGTGGAAATACATGGTTAAGATCATTGTTGGCATCATATTATTTTTCAGATGATGGGACTTTTGATTTTGATTTACTTAAAAAAATTGATGCTTATCCAAGTGTAGCTTATTTTAAAAAGTATAAAGATAATTTTTCTGATCCAGATAGTACATCTAGATATTGGATATCAGAACAAGAAAATATTAATAAAGATAATAAAGTACGATTCTTTAAAACTCATAATGCTATGGTAAAAATAAACGGAAATAGTTTCACTAATGAAAATAATACTTTAGCTGCTATTCATATTGTAAGAGACCCCAGAAATGTAATCACATCGATAGCAAATCATTTTTTAATATCTCAAGAGGAAGCTTTTGATTTTTTGATAACTGAAAACAAAGGATTAATTCAAAAAGTTAATAATAGATATTTAGGATTTAATGCACTTTGTTCTTGGAAACTTCATGAAAAAAGCTGGTCGGAGTGTAATAAATTTCCAGTGTTAACAATAAAGTACGAAGATTTTCAAAAAGAAGTTTTAAAGACCTTCGAAAAAGTAATAAATTTTATTTCAAATGTAACTAAATCAAAAAACTCATTTAATTTAGATAAAGCAAAAAAATCTGTAGAATCGTGTAATTTTGAAAAATTAAGCAAGCTAGAGAATGAAAAAGGATTTGATGAAGCAGTTATGAATCAAGCAAATAATAAAAAAATTAAATTTTTTAATTTAGGTATTAAAAATAATTTCCAAAATTTATTAAAAAAAGAACTTATCTGTAAAGCCAATGTTTCTTTTAGAGATCAACTTAAAAAATATAAATATGAATAATTTGAAAGAAATTTCTGTAGGCATCCCTAGTAAAGGCAGACTTAGAAAAGATGTTTTAAATATTTTTAAAAGAAATAAACTAAATCTTATTTCTGAAAGAGGAGAACGAGATCTTTTAGGATCAATAAAGCAATATAAAAATATTAAGATTTTATATCTTCATGCAAGGGAGGTTATTGATAGACTTGGAGATGGATCTTTGGATTTAGGTTTTTCTGGTTTTGATTTATTAAAAGAAAGTGAAATAAACACCCAAAAGAAAATTAATGTTATTAAAAAATATGATTTTGGTAAAGCTACATTAGTAGTTGCAATTCCAGATCAATGGATAGATGTTCAAACTGTTGCAGACCTAGAAGAAATAGCATTTGAATTTAAAGATAAGAAAAAGAAAAGATTAAGAGTTGCAACAAAATATCCAAATTTAACAAGGGAATTTTTGTTTTCAAAAGGTGTTACTCAATTCAAACTAATCGATAGTTTGGGCGCAACGGAAGCATATCCTTTTACAGGCTCTTCTGAAATAATCACAGACATTACTTCTACTGGAGAAACTTTAAAAGCAAATAATCTACGTATATTAAAAGATGGAGAAATACTACGATCAGAGGCTTGTATGATGATTTCTAAGTCATCCAATAATAAAATTGGCTTTGGAAAAATAGTAAAATTACTTTCTAAAAATTAAGTCTTTCCAATAAATTAGTATAATTTTGATAATATCAATATTTCTAATAATCGCATAAAGCGCAATAATAACACAAATAATTGAGAATATTTTTAATACTAAAATTAGTTCCATATAGTATTTTTAAATATTTAAATACATTAATCAAATATTTACTATAAAATAAAAAATTAGAATCATGGATAGCATATTAATTATTTTACTGGTTTTGTTGTTAGGAGGCGTTTTATCTATTCTTTATTTAAATTTGAAATCTAGGCCAAAAGATGAAAATGAAAATAAAGATGCTGAAGAAATTGCAAATTTAAAATCAGAAATTTCAAGTTTAAAAGATACCCTAAATACGACAATTAATACTTCTCTTGGCGCTATGTCTACCTCATTTAACAATCTATCAACTGGCGTGACTAAAGATATGACCGAGACTTTGACTAAAGTAGAAGAAAAAGTTGGTAATTTTAACCAACAAGTACAACTATTAAATCAAAGCCAAGAGGGGATAACTAAAATTTTAGCTGGGGTTAAGAAATATGGAACTCTTGCAGAATTTAGCTTAGATGCACTAATAAAAGACTTGTTGCCAGCCTCTCAATTCATGACAAATGTAAAAATGAAGGAGGATACAAGTGAAAATGTGGAATTTGCAATTAAGCTTCAAGGAGATGTTTTGGTTCCTGTAGATAGTCATTTTCCTGTAGAAAAATTTAAAGCAATTACCGATGGTCATGACGCGGAAGACAAAAGGGCCGTTGCAGATGCTAGAGCTAAATTGGCTTCAGCGTTTAAAGCAAAAGCCAAAAGTGTTAATGAAAAATATATCGTTCCACCAAAAACTACTGATTTTGCAATTGTGTATGCTCCTACAGAAAGTTTATATAAAGAGCTGACTGAATATCAAGATCCAAGTACAAAAGAATTATTAACTCAAGAGTTAATGAAAAAATATAAAGTTGTAATATGTGGACCCAATACTCTTTCTGCTTACTTACAATCTTTACACATGGGATTCCAGTCATTGAAGGTACAAAAAGGTGCAACAGAAATTTATAATCATTTAAAAACGATCAGTACAAGATTTTCTAAACATTTTGACAACATTATAGTTCTCAGAAAAAAATTAGAGGATGCTATGGGAGTTGTTGATAAATTTGGTACTGATGCAAGATCAATTTCTAGAACTTTAGAAAACATTAAAGATCCCGAGCAGGTTGAGAAAGCTGTACAAACTGAAAATGTGGAAAAATTTGTTGAACTAAATAGGCAGCTTAAAAATTAATTTCTTTTTTTCCATAATAACGTCTATAAGAAATCTCATGCAGTGGAATCAAAAATATGATTATCCTAAATCTTCTAGAGCAACTGTTGATGGCATTAGAAGATATTTATTAGGGGAAGCAAAATTACCAAGTGTCACCTCAATTTTAGATGCAACTAGATCTGAAGAAGATAAAGCAGCATTAGCAAATTGGAAAGAAAGAACTGGGCAAAAAGAAGCTGAAGCAATTACAAAAGCAGCTAGCAGTAGAGGATCTCAAATGCACAACTATTTAGAGTCTTATTTACATGGAAGAGAAAATTTAAGTTTTTTTGAAGATAACGAACAATACAAATTAATGGCTAAAGAAATCATAGAAAAAGGTTTAAAAAATAGATTGGATGAAATTTGGGGTGTTGAGTGCACTCTTTATTATCCAGAGAAATATGCAGGTACTGCTGATTGTGTTGGAGTGTATGAGGGAAAAGAAACAATAATTGATTTTAAACAAAGTAATAAACCTAAAAAGGCCGAATATATAGACTCATGGCTTCTTCAAACAAGCGCATATTCATTAGCACATAATATTGTGTATAACTCCAATATCACTTCTTGTGTAATTTTAGTTTGCACAGTAGATAAATTATTCCAAGAGTTTAAAATTCATGGGCATGATTTAGTTGTTTATCAAAATTTGTTTTTGGGAAGATTAAAAAAATTTAATGAGCTATCGAATTTAACTTAGGATTTTATGGATAAAATAGTAATTTACGATACAGAAACAACAAATAGCACAATTTGGGGCTCAATAATTGAAGTAGGTGCTGTAGTTGTTGATAAAAATTTAAAAGAAATAGGAAAGTTAAACATTCGAGGGCGTATGCCTGAAGGCGAGGTTCCAAGTGCAAAAGCCTTATTGGTTAATTCAACAAGTATTGATTTACTTACAAAAGGAAATTATTCTCATTATGATTTTTTAGGCGCAGTAGAAAATTTTTTCTCTAAAGCTGGCCCAGCGTTGTTTATGGGTTGGAGTAACTTAAATTTTGATAGACGAATGTTTCATTTTAATTTTTTTAAAGGAAACAGATATCCTTACATTACACATTCATCGCCTAATAAAGAACATGATGGTTTACATATTGCAAGAGTAGCTCAAACTTTAAATCCCAAAACATTAAAGACTGAATTAACAGAGGCTGGCAATGAAAGCCTGGCACTGGAAGGTTTAGCCAGACAACAAGGATTTGATACATCCCAACAACACACTGCTTATCACGATGCGTTTACAAGCTTAAAAATTCTTAGAATTATAAAAGATAAACATAAAGAAAACTGGGAAAATTTTTTAAGTACTTCCACAAAAACTAGTGTCGAAACTATCTTAAAAAGTGAGGGGATTTATTCAATTTTCGAAAATGTAAAAGGGAAAAATATGATTTATCTTGTCACTACATTGCATCCTGAGCACTGTTTTCATCCATTATATACATCGTGGGGATATTTATTTGATTTAAGAAGGGATCCAGAACCTTTATTAAATTTGTCAGTAAATGATCTTAAAGTTTATTTGAAAAAGTTTAGCCCAAAAGCTTTAAGAGTAATTAAAACTAATAAAGCACCTGTTGTATTAGATAAAAAGTTTGCATTAAAAGAAAAAGTATACGCAGAGTTAGATTTAGAAACAATTCAAAAAAGAGCAGAATTAGTTAGAAATAGTGAAAATTTTTGTAAAAATATCCAAATTATTAATAGAGAAGCAGCTGAAGAAAAAGCTCAAACACAAACACAGGAAGACTTGTTACCAGAGGAAACTTTATATGAAAAATTTATTCCAAATAAAGATACAGCTTTATTTAAAACTTGGCATAGTTCTTCTTGGGAAGATAAATTAAGAATGTTAGATAAATTTCAAGATAAAAGATGTAGTTGGTTTGGCCAAAAAATAATCTATCAAGAAGCACCACATATTTTGCCACCAGATTTATACAAAAATATAAAAAGTGAAATTGCTAGACGAATTTTAAGCAAAAATAAAGAAAAATGGCAAACCATAGGAATGGCTTACCAAGAAATTGACACCTTAAGAGACCAAGCGTCTAATCGAGATAACGAAGAAGAATTAAAAAAATTAGATGAAATAAATGAATTTATTATGTCTATAGAAAAAAAATATGAAATTGCCTAGTTGACTTTAAAACTGCAATTTATAGAAAGGATATATGCTTACAAATTTTAAAGACGAAGATTTCGATACTAAAATAAAAAACGAGGATGTTTCAGTCATTCAGTTTTCGGCTGAGTGGTGTGGTCCATGTAAGGCATTAAAACCAGTAATGGATAAATTATCCGATGAATATAAAGATAAAGCTAATTTTTATTATGCCGATGTTGAAGATGGTGGAATTAACACAGGTTCAGCTGCTGGCATTAGAGGTGTTCCAACAGTTATAATCTATAAAAAAGGTATTGAAGTAGATAGAAAAGTTGGTGGAATCCCTGAAAGTCACATGAAAGAATTTTTAGATAAAAATATCTAATTTAAATTTAAAACTTCACCTGCAAGATACAAAGATCCAGTAATTAATATTATATCGTTTTCCTTAAGTGGAATTGACTTTATAGCCTCCTCTACGCTTTCCTTATAATTAATATTTTCAAAACCATTCAGCTTATCTTTAAGTTCTTCTCCTCTAAT
>CACDTB010000019.1 GCA_902555535.1 uncultured Pelagibacteraceae bacterium
ATTATTCATAATGGTATATTTACTAGCTGTAAAATTAATGACAAATGTCCACCTTGGAGCATAACAGCTGAAAAAATAACACATGATAAAAAAAAACAAGATATGATTTATAAAAATGCAATTCTTAAAGTTTATGACATTCCTGTTTTATACTATCCAAAATTTTTTCATCCCGACCCTAGCGTAAAAAGAAGAAGTGGGTTTTTACAACCACAATTTAATAATTCAGAAACACTTGGTTCATCATTACATATTCCATACTTTAAAACTCTAGGTGATGATATGGATCTAACATTTAAACCAACATTGTTTGAAAAACTTAAAAGTTTTAAAAAAGAAAAATATCTTTTACAAACCGAAATTAGAAAAAAAAATAAAAATTCCTCTTTAATCGCTGATGTTGGTTTTTTAAGAGACTATAAACCTAGAAACGAAAATAAATATAAAAATGTTAATCATTTATTTGTAAATTTCACAGGCGATTTAGGTTTTTCAGATCATATACTAAGCAGGTATGAATCAAAAATTGAAAGAGTAAATAATTCAACTTACCTCAAAGTGTTTCAAAATGTTTTTCCTGATGACTCTGTTATGACAAATGATCAATCAACATTAAATTCTAATTTAAAATTTTATTTTGATAAAGAAAATCAGAATTTTGATACTGGAATAGAAATTTATGAGACTTTAGGAACAGCTAAATCTAGTGATAAATATCAGTATACTTTACCATATTATAATTTTTCAAAAAATTTAGACCCTGATTATAATTTTTTAGATAATTATATTGGTGGCTTTTTAAGTTTTAGCTCAAACGGAACTAATACTCTTACGAATACAAATAATTTAAGAACATTAGTTACTAACAATATCAATTATACTTCAAAAGATTTTATATCAAATTTAGGATTTAAAAATAATTTCTACATATATTTAAAAAATTTAAATTCAATTGCAAAAAACGATTCTACATATTCTTCTAGTGCTCAAATAGATGGAATGAGTTTAATAAAAATTGACTCAGCTTTTCCACTTTCAAAATCAAATGATATTAAAAGTGAAACATTAACACCCAAAATTTCATTTAGAGTAAACCCTGGAAACAATATGGGTAATTTTAGTGATTTATTTTCAAATATTACTGCAAGTAACGCTTTTGATATAAACAGACTTGGGCTTTCAAATGATTTTGAAGCAGGTAAATCATTAACGCTAGGTCTGGATTACAAGTTTGATCCAATTGAAAACTTTCAATCTAATGACTCAAAAGATAAATATCTAGAATTAAAATTAGCAACAGTTGTTAGAGATCAATATGAGACTGGTATACCAACAAGATCAACAATTAATAGAAAAAGTTCTAACATTTTTGGAACAATTAATAATAATTTATTAGAAAATATTAATCTCAGTTATGACTTTTCATTAGATAACGATCTTAAAACTATAAATGAAAATACTATTGGAACTGAAATATCAATAAATAATTTTGTAACAACATTTACTTTATATGAGCAAAGAAATGAATTAGGAGAAACGCATGTGCTTTCAAATACTACAGAATATAAAGTTAACGATAATACCTCTTTAAAATTTGCTACAAGAAGAAATAAAGAAATAAACTTAACTGAATATTATGATTTAAGTTATGAGTATAAAAACGATTGTTTAACGGCTGCATTAAAATTTAATAAAACATTTTATAAAGATCAGGATTTAGTTCCAACAGAGGATTTGTTTTTTTCTATAACACTTATTCCTCTAACAACTTATGAAAGGGAAATTTACAAAAAAACTCCTGGACAAATGGGGTTAAAAGGATGGTTTAGATAAATGTTTAAGAAGAAATTTTTAATTTATTTTATATTTATTTTTTTTATTTTTAATAATGTCTCATTTTCTATAGAAAATAAGATATTAGCAAAAATTGAAAAAGAAATTATTACGAGTATTGATGTAGATAATGAAGCAAGATACTTGCTTGCTCTAAATGAAGGTCTTAATAATTTTAGTGAAAAAGAGATTTTTGAAATATCAAAAAAATCAATTATTAGAGAAAAAGTTAAAAATATTGAGATTCAAAAACAATTTAAAAACCCTAATGTCCCTGATGATTTTATTGAGCAGATTTTAAAGAATGTTTATCAAAAAGTAGGTATTAAAAATTTGGAAAAATTTAAACAATATTTGAATTATAACAATATTGATTACGATTACGTAAAAGAAAGAATAAAAATTGAAACACTTTGGAATGAATTAATAGTTGCTAAATTTACATCAAAAATCATAATCAATGAAAATGAAATCAGACAACAATTAATTGCTAACACTAAAAAATATTCAAAATCCTTTTTAGTTTCAGAAATTTTTTTTGCAACTTCAGACTCTAAACAAATTGAAAATATTTATAATGATATTGAAAAGACTATTAAAAATGAAGGTTTCAACAAAGCAATATTGACTTACAGTTCTTCAAGCACAGCAAGTACTGGAGGAAATCTTGGTTGGATACAAGAAGAAGCTCTGAATGAAAATTTAAAAACTATTTTTTTTGAAATGAATGTAGGTGAATATACAAAACCCATAACAGTGCCTGGTGGTTTTTTAGTTTTAAAAATAAATAAAATAAAAGAGGAAAAAACAAATCAAAATATAGAAAAAAAAATTAATGAAATAATAGCTGTAAAAAAAAACGACCAATTAAACCAATTTTCTAAAATGCATTTTAACAAAATCAAAAAAGATATTAAAATATATGAATTTTAAACCAATAATAATTGTAGCTGGAGAACCAAATAGTATCTTTTTGGAAATTTTTCTTAAAGCAATTAAAAAAAAAACTTTTAAAAGTCCTATAATTTTAATTGCTTCTAAAAATCATTTAGAAAAACAAATTAAATTTTTTAAATCTAAAATTAAGTTTAATGAAATAGACTATTCAAAAAAAAAAATTAAAATTAATAATCTAAAAAAATTTAATTTAATAGATATAAGTTTCACTCAAAAAAAATTGTTTGAAAAAGTTTCAGATAAATCAAATAAGTACATAGAAAATTGTTTTAAGGTGGGTTTAGAAATTTTAAGTAACAAAATTTCTAATAAATTTATAAATGGACCAATATCAAAAAAATACTTTTTAAAAAAAAAATTTATTGGAATGACTGAATATTTGTCAGATAAAACACATTCAAATAATGTATCTATGATTATTTATAATAAATCTCTCTCAGTATCTCCTTTAACAACTCATCTTCCGGTAAAATATGTTTCAAAAAAAATAACTAAAACTCAAATAATCAAAAAAGTTAAAACTATTAGTTCTTTTTGGTTCAAACACTTTAAAAAAAAACCTAAAATAGCAATTACTGGACTTAACCCTCATTGTGAAAGTATTGATCCATTTAATGAGGATGAACAAATAATTTTACCAAGTATTAAATATTTAAAAAAAAATAATTATAATGTTTCAGGTCCATTCTCTGCAGATACTATTTTTTTAAAAAATAATCGAAAAAGATTTGATGTTATTATTGGAATGTATCATGATCAAGTTTTGACACCCGCTAAAACTTTATTTGAGTATGATGCAATTAATGTAACAGCAGGACTTCCTTTTTTACGGGTTTCACCTGACCATGGTCCAAATGAAAGAATGATTGGAAAAAATATATCTAATCCACTTAGTTTAATTAGATCATTACAATTTTTAGATTTTTAAGTGACTAAAGCAAAAAAAAGTTTGGGTCAAAACTTTTTAATTGATCAAAATTTTATAAAAAAAATAGTGAATCTTGTAGATATTAAAGACAAAGAAGTTCTTGAAGTAGGCCCAGGAACTGGAAATTTAACATTTGAAATTTTAAAAAAAAATCCAAAAAAAATATATCTTATTGAGAAAGATAGTAAATTATCAAGAATATTAAATGACAGATTTGGAAATAAAGTTGCACTCTTCAATGATGACATTTTAAATTTTAACGAAAAATCACTCTCAAGAAATCAAATAACAGTTTTTGGTAATCTGCCTTATAATATTTCAACAGAAATCTTATCTAAATGGATAATAAATTTGAATAATCAATATTGTTGGTTTAACCAATTAATCTTAATGTTTCAAAAAGAGGTTGCAGATAGAATTATCGCCAATTTCAATACATCGGCCTATGGTAGATTAGCAATTTTAACAAACTGGAGACTGAAAGTAAAAAAAATTTGTGATATTCCACCAAAATGTTTCTCCCCAAGACCTAAAGTTGATAGCTCTGTTCTTTATTTTTTGCCAAAAAATAATTTTGTTCAGATTAAAGACCCAAAAAATTTAGAAACAATTTCTAGAATTTTTTTTAATCATAGAAGAAAAATGCTTAAAAAACCATTTAATCATCTATTTAATGGAGATCAAAAAATATTAGATAAACTCAAAATTGATTTAAATTTAAGACCTCAAAATTTAGACTTTGATACTTATTATGAATTAACCCGTGAATATGAAAAATTACGAAATTAGTTTTTCAACATGATTTCTAATAAACTCTTTATCATAATCTTTTGATCCATTTGAAACTTCAGCATTTATTAGGTTTGAAATTTTTTGAAAGCATTCTTCTAATTCATTATTAATAACAACGTAATCATAATTTATCCAATGTAGCACATCTCTTTCAAATTGACTCATTCTTTCCTCAGCCATCGATTTATCATTAATGTGACGAATAGATAATCTATCAAAGAGAATTTTTTTACTTGGCGGAAGTATAAAAAATGTAATTAATTTATAATCTAATTTTTTGTTTTTAATTTGATCAGCACCTTGCCAATCTATATCGAATAATACGTTCTTACCTTTATTGAGTTTATCTATTACTGGTGTCCTTGTAGTGCCATACAAGTTATTAAATACTTTTGCGTACTCGAGAAATTCTTGATTTTTAATTAGTCTTTCAAATTCTAATTCATCAACAAAAAAGTAATCTTTATTTTGATTTTCATTTGATCTTGGTTTTCTAGTTGTATGGGAAATAGACACTTCAAAATTATCATGATCAGATAATTTTTTTACTAGAGTGGTTTTGCCTGCTCCTGATGGAGAAGACAAAATTATCATTGCCCCATCTGTTTCTGATGGCATTAAATTTCTAGTTAGCTTTTCCTTCGATAAATTTAACTGCATCTCCTACAGTTAAAATTTTCTCAGCTTCACTGTCTGAAATTTCAGATCCAAATTCTTCTTCAAAAGCCATCACTAACTCTACTGTATCTAAACTATCTGCTCCTAAATCATCTATAAAACTTGAATCTTCAGTAACTTTTGCCTCATCAATACCAAGGTGATCAGCTACAATTTTTTTTACTTTGCTTGAAACATCTTCTGACATTTTGATCCTTTTTGTTTTAAATTCTTATTAGTTTAATTAGCTATTTTGTCAAGCCATATACATGCCTCCATTAACATGCAGGGTCTCACCATTTATGTAACTTGATTGACTTGAGCATAAAAAAAGTACTGCATTTGCAATATCATCAGGGTCCCCTAGTCGGGCAGAAGGAATTTTTGATATAATAGCTTCTTTAAATTTGTCATCTAATTTATCAGTCATTGCTGTTTTAATAAAACCTGGTGAAATACAATTTATATTTATGTTTTTCTTAGCATATTCTATTGCTAAACTCTTTGACATTGCAATTATACCTGCTTTAGATGCTGTGTAATTAGCCTGTCCAAGGTTACCTGAGTGCGCAACAACTGATGTAATATTAACAATCTTTCCAGATTTATTTTTAAGCATTTTTTTTATTGCTGACTTGCTAATTAAAAAAGTTGATGTCAAATTAATATCAATTACTTTTTGCCATTCCTCTAAACTCATCCTTATTGCTAAATTATCTTGTGTAATACCTGCGTTGTTAACTATACAATCTAAAGTACCACCAAGTTCTTTGGTTGCGTTTTCAACAAATTCCTCAATTTTGTCACTTTGAGATATATCAAACTTTAATGTTTTAATATTTTCATATTTACCTTTTAGCTGCTCAAGTTTTTCTATTCTTGTGCCTGTTGCTAAAATATTTGCCCCTGCTTGATTTAATTTTTCAATTATTGAATTTCCAATTCCACCAGAAGCACCTGTAACGATAATATTTTTACCTTTTAAATCTATCATATTTTTAGACCTTCAATATCACTTTGACCATTAATTGTATCAATTTTTAAATTTCTATTAATTCTTTTTACCAAACCTGACAAAACTTTCCCAGGTCCAATTTCTATAAAATGGTTTACATCATTTTCTACCATATTAATCACGCTTTCTCTCCATCTAACTCTATTCTCTATTTGCTTAATCAAGAGCTTTTTAAGCTCATCTGGATCTTTAATTTCATTAGCAGTAACGTTTGAAATTAATTTATTTTGTCCATTTTTAAAATTAAGTTTATTTAACTCTTCTGTCATAATTTTTGTTGCATTATTCATCAAATCGCAGTGAAAGGGTGCACTTACTGGAAGTTTGATATTTTTTATTGAATTATCATTTAAAATTTGAATTAACTTTTCTAAATCCTCTATTTTTCCACTCAAAACAATTTGACCTTCTGAATTGTCATTCGCAATTTGTACTTTTAAATTTTCTTTATGTTCTTTCAAAAGCTTTTCAATCACATCAACTGTTGAGCCCAATACCGCAACCATTCCTCCCTGCCCTTTAGGCACAGCGTTTTGCATAGCATCTCCTCTAATTCTTAATATTTTTAAAGTATCTGAAAAATCTAAATATCCTGCGCATGATAAAGCTGAATATTCACCTAAAGAGTGTCCAGCAAAGTATTTCGCTTTATTTAAATCTAATTTGAATTCATATTTTGCTACTTTAAATATTGAGTAACTAACTAAAAATATTGCTGGTTGTGTGTTGGTTGTTAAATCTAATTCTTCCTTTGGTCCTTCTAAAATAAGCTCAGAAATAGAAAAATTTAGTGTATCATCTGCCTGCTTAAATAGCTCTTTTACTATATTAAATTTATCATAAAACTCTTTTCCCATTCCTACTATTTGAGAACCTTGTCCTGGAAAAATTACTGAAAACATATAAAAAAAGTATTTATTTTGTCTTTTTAACTATTGTAATTGAACATTTATAATAGTATATCCTCATTTTTTATTAAAGAACTTAAATGAATTTATACGAACATACAATTATTGCGAGGCAAGATACTTCACCAAGTGAAATTAAGCAATTAACTGAAAAATATTCTAAAATTGTTGAGAAAAATGAAGGTGAAATTATTAAAACTGAAAACTGGGGCTTGCTCGATCTATCTTATATAATCAAAAAGAATAAAAAAGGTAGTTATATTCACTTTAAAATTAAGGGTAAAGGGAATGTTATTGATGAATTGGAGAAAAATGAAGCGATCGACAAAAAATTATTAAGATACTTAACAGTCAGAGTTAAAAAATTTGATTTAGAAGCAAATTATTTTTCCAAAAAAGAATCTGATTACAATAAAGAGAATTATAAAAACTAAATATGCCTAAAAGACAAAGTGGAAATAAAAAAAGTAAACAAAGTAATTTTGCAAAATTAAGTATTTTTCAGCCCAATAAATATAAATTTAAAAAATCTTGCCCTCTATCAGCCAAAGGTGCTCCAACAATTGATTATAAAAATATAAAACTTTTAAAAAAATACATGTCTGAAAATGGAAAAATTTTACCATCAAGAATTACTAATGTTTCTCAAAAAAAACAAAGAGAGCTATCTCTTTCCATCAAAAGAGCTAGAAATTTAGCATTGTTATAAAATGAAAGTTATCTTATTAGAAAATGTTAAAAGACTTGGTGCTATTGGAGAAATAATCGATGTTAAAAGAGGCTATGGTAGAAATTTTTTAATTGCTAATAAAAAAGCTCTATATGCTTCAAAAGAAAATATTTTAGAAGTAGAAAAAATAAAAAATGATTTATCTAAAAAAGATAATGAGATAAAAAAACATGCAAATCAAATTTCAGAACAAATTAATGGAAAAGAATATTTAGTTAAAAAACTAAGTACTGAAAATAATGAATTATATGGTTCGGTAAAACCAACAGAAATCTCAAAACTTATTCAAGAAGAGAGTAAACTTGATGTTAAGCCTTCAATGATTCAACCAGTTAAAGAAATTAAATCTTTGGGAAAATTTAAGGTTAAAATTTCTTTACACTCAGAAGTTGATGCTGAAATAACAATCAAAGTTACATCTGAAGATACTATTCAATAATTATACATTCTTTTCCCCAACACCAATTTACAATTTGATTTAATTATTTTTCATGTAAATTTATTCTCATGGAAAACAATTTAAGTATAGTCAAAGATCAATATAAAGAGTTACCAAATAATATTGAAGCGGAACAAGCTGTCATAGGATCTATTCTTGTAAGCAATGATATCTTTGATGAAATCAATACAATAGTTTCTAGTATTAATTTTTATGATCCAATGCATCAAAAAATTTTTGAGGCAGTAGAAAGTCTTATTTATAAAGGAATGTTAGCAAACCCGATCACTTTGAAAAATTATTTTGAAGATGAAAAGGACGATTTAGATATACCTGAATATTTAGTTAAAATAACAAAGTTTTCTACATCTGTTCGACAAGCAATAGAGTATTCAAAAATAATTTACGATATGTTTGTAAGAAGAGAATTAATTAAAATTTCAGAGCAAACTATTGATAGTGCAAAAATAAATGATCTTGATACTAACGGACAATCAATAATTGAAAGTTCTGAAAGATTATTATTTGATTTAGCCGAGAAAGGTTCCTTTAATTCATCTTTAGTAAAATTTGATGAAGCAATGAAACAAACAATTGAAATGGCTTCAGCTGCATACAAGAATGAGGAAGGAATAGTCGGAGTTCCTACTGGTTTAAGAGATTTAGATGACAAACTTGGTGGATTACATCAATCAGATTTAATTATTATTGCTGGTCGTCCCTCAATGGGTAAAACTTCACTAGCAACAAATATTGCTTTTAATGCAGCTCAAAAATTACAAGAAAGTGGCAAGAAGTCATCTATAGCTTTCTTTTCACTTGAGATGTCATCAGAACAATTATCTACCAGAATTATTTCTGAACAAGCAAGAATTAGTTCTAACGATATTAGAAGAGGAAGAATATCTGATGATCAGTTTGATAAGTTTTTGGAAACTTCAAAAAATATTTCAGAACTTCCTCTTTACATTGATGAAACTCCAGCAATAAGTATTGCTGCTCTGAGCAATAGAGCAAGACGTATTAAAAGACTTTTTGGCCTTGATATGATAGTTGTTGATTATATCCAATTAATGAGAGGAACTACTTTTAACAAAGATGGAAGAGTTCAAGAAATTTCTCAAATTACGCAAGGACTTAAAGCAATAGCCAAAGAACTTTCTGTTCCTGTCGTCGCTCTTTCGCAATTATCTCGACAAGTAGAACAAAGAGATGATCATAAGCCTCAATTAGCGGATTTAAGAGAATCAGGTTCAATTGAACAGGATGCAGATGTTGTAATGTTTGTTTATAGAGAAGGATACTATTTATCAAGAAAAGAGCCAAGAGAAGCAACAGTTGAACATGCTGAATGGCAAGCTAAAATGAACGAGGTTGCACATTTGGCTCAAATAATAATTGGAAAACAAAGACACGGTCCTATTGGCAATGTAACATTAGAATTTGAGGAAAGATTTACAAAATTTAAGGATACTCAATCAACTTAAATTCCAATATAAAGAGCTTGAATGATAGCTCATTTTTATCAAAACGTTATTCTTAAAAAACCCAAAGTAATATTTGTATTATTAATTATTGCTATTTTAAGTTTTGGATATTATTCAAAAAATTTTAAACTAGATGCTTCTTCAGAAACTTTATTAATAGAAGGTGACCCAGATTTAACATACTTGAAAGAAGTTTCTGAAAGATATGGATCTAAAGAATTTTTAATTCTTACCTATACACCTAATGAGGGAATGGTAACGGACACTTCAATTAACAATTTATTAAGTTTAAAATATAAAATCCAAAGTCTTAACTGGGTTCACAGCGTAATTACACTATTAGATGTTCCTCTTTTAAGTAATTCAGACGCCCCACTCCAAGAAAGACTCGAAAGCTTTAAAACATTAAAAGATGAAGGTATTGATAAAGATCGAGGTTTTAAAGAAATTTTAAATAGTCCCGTTTTTAGAAATTTTGTAATAAGTGAAGATGGTAAAACAAGTGGAATTATTGTTAACATTAAGCAGTCTCAAAATTTAGAGAATAAAGAAAATAAGTCTAAAGAGGAACTTGAACTTATTAAAGATCAAATCAAAAAACAAAACCACCAGAACATTTTAGAAATAAGAAAAGTTATTCAAAGTTATGGCGATGTTGGAAAGATTTATCTTGGTGGAATACCAATGATTGCTGATGATATGATGACTTTTATCAAGAGTGATATTATTGTTTTTGGATTGGGTGTTTTGTTGTTTATCATAGCAACTTTATGGTTTGTTTTTAGAAATCTTCTTTGGATAATAGTTCCTATAAGTAGTTGTCTCTTTTCCGTTATAATTATGATGGGATTACTTGGATTGCTTGGATGGAAAGTTACAGTCATCTCATCAAATTTTATTGCACTGATGTTAATTTTAACTATGGCTATGAATATACATATGAGTACCAGGTTTCTTCAGCTTAAAAAAGATTTTCCATCAAAAAATAATTTTGAAATTATTTCCTTAACTACTTCAAAAATGTTTTGGCCAATTCTTTATACTGTCTTGACAACAATTTTTGCATTTTTGTCTTTAATTTTTAGTGAAATAAAACCAATTATTGATTTTGGTTGGATGATGACTTTTGGATTAATTACATCATTTATTATTACATTTACTTTACTACCAACTCTTTTAAACTTTGCTCCTACAAATAATATTTCAGTTAAAAAAGAACAAAAATCAAAATTTACAAATTTATTATGTCAAATTTCTTTAAACAACAAAAACTCAATCTTCTTGGTAACTGGACTAGTTATATTTTTAAGTGTTATTGGAATAAGTAAACTAGAAGTTGAAAATAGTTTTATAAATTACTTTAATAAAAATACTGAAATTTATAAGGGTATGAAACTTATAGATGAAAAATTAGGTGGAACTACACCTTTAGAAGTTATTTTAAAATTTCCAAAGGTAGAAAAGGTAGAAAAATCAATAGAAGATGATGAATTCGAGGATTGGGGTGATGAAGAAGATGCTGATGATGATAAATATTGGTTTACCAAAGATAAAATTGATCTAATTACATCAATTCATAATTACCTAGATAGCTTACCTGAAGTTGGAAAAGTTCTATCTTTTTCATCTATCATAGAAGTAGCTACTAAATTAAATAATAATAACCCTTTAGGTACATTAGAAATGGGAGTTCTTTACTCTAAAATTCCTGAGAGTATTAAAACTGAAATAATTGATCCATATCTTTCAATCAAAGATAATGAGGCTCGAATTAGTTTAAGAATTATAGACTCACAGGAAGATTTAAAAAGAAATGATTTAATTAACAAAATCAATTTTGATTTGAAAGATAAATTTGGTTTAGAAGAAAATGATTATAAATTAGCAGGTGTTTTAATATTATTTAATAATTTATTACAAAGCTTGTTTAAATCTCAAATTTTAACTTTAGGATTAGTTATGATTGGAATATTCTTAATGTTCATATTCTTGTTTAGAAATATTAAACTTTCATTGATTGGTGTTGTCCCAAATTTTATTGCTGCTTTTTTTATATTGGGAATAATTGGATTGTCAGGAATACCTTTAGATATGATGACTATAACTATTGCGGCAATTACAATAGGAATTGCAGTGGATAATAGTATTCACTATATTTACAGATTTAAAGAAGAGTTTAATAAAATAAAGGATTACAACAAGACATTAAAAGAGTGTCATTCCACTGTTGGAGTTGCTATACTAAACACTTCAATTACGATTGTTTTTGGATTTTCAATTTTAGTCTTATCAAAGTTTATACCAACAATTTATTTTGGGATATTTACTGGACTAGCTATGTTGTTGGCTATGATATCAGTATTGACTCTACTCCCTGCATTAATCTTAATTATTAAACCTTTTAGTAAAATATCTTAATGTTAGAAATCATAAAAGATTTTTATAAAGCTGTATCAATAATTGATTTAATTTATTTAATTTTAACAATTCTTTCTTTGATAAATTGTTATAAAAAAGGTTTCATTTTGAGTATTCTTTCAATGGCTAAATGGTTACTTGCATACATAATTACATTAATTCTATTTCCAAAAATTAAACCATATGTAAAAGACATAGTTGATAATGAATATGTGCTCGATGTTGGTTTGGGAATAGTAATTTTTGTGGTTGTTATCTTTTTAGTTTTATTAGTTAATAAAGGAATTGGTAAAGCAGTCAGATATACAGGAATCGGTGGCCTAGATACGACATTTGGATTCTTTTTTGGCTTTATGAGAGCTTACATTATATCTGTTTGTATTTTTTCAGGTGTTCATATCGTTTATAATTATGATAAATGGCCAATAAATTTTGATAAATCATACATCTTTCCATATTTAGAAAAAGGTAGTAGTTATCTGATAAAAGAATTTCCTAATGAAAAAACATATCAAGATTCTAAAGAAAAAATTACAGAATTATAATCCAAGATTAAAGGAAGAATGTGGGGTTTTTGGAATCAGTGATGCAAAGGATGCATCAGCTCTAACAGCGCTTGGACTACATGCTCTACAACACAGAGGTCAAGAAGGCTGCGGAATAGTTACTTTTGATGGGGAAAAATATTATTCTGAAAAAAGATTTGGTTTAGTTGGTGATAATTTTAACAAAGAAAAAGTGCTTAACAATCTTAAGGGAAATTATGCTATTGGCCATAACAGATATAGCACAACTGGAAACAATATATTGAGAAATATACAGCCCTTTTTTGCTGACACCAATGCTGGTGGTATTGGAGTTGCACATAATGGAAATCTTACTAATTCAATAGCATTGAGAAATAAACTAGTTGAAGATGGTGCAATATTTTACACTACCTCAGACACTGAAACGATTGTTCAATTAATTGCTAAGTCAAAAAGACCAAAAACAATTGATAAAGTAATTGATGCAATTTTTCAAATTCAAGGTGGCTATGCATTAGTGATGTTAACGCAAAACTCATTAATTGGGGTTAGAGATCCTTATGGAATTAGACCGCTAGTAATCGGTAAGCTTGGTAATAGTTATGTCTTAGCGTCTGAAACTTGTGCGTTTGATATAATTGGTGCAAAATTTGTAAGAGAAGTTGAAAATGGTGAGATAGTTTTAATTGAAAATAATGAACTCAAAAGTATTAAGCCCTTCCCTGCTAAAAAAGTAAGACCTTGTGTATTTGAATATATTTATTTTTCAAGACCAGACAGTCTAATAGGAGGTAAAACAGCATATGAACATAGAAAAAACATTGGTGAAGAACTTGCAAAAGAAAACGATACTGATGCTGATATAGTTGTTCCAGTACCAGATTCTGGAAATGCAGCTGCTATGGGGTTTGCCCAACAATTAAAAATGAACTTTGAGCATGGATTAATTCGAAATCATTATGTTGGAAGAACTTTCATTGAACCAAGCCAGAAAATTAGAAGCTTAGGAGTTAAATTAAAATTAAATGCTAATCAAACAACAATTAAAAATAAAAAAATAATTCTAATTGATGACTCACTTGTTCGTGGAACCACATCTTATAAAATTGTTAAAATGCTTTACGATGCTGGTGCCAAAGAAGTTCATGTTAAAATTGCATGCCCTGAAATAAGATATCCAGATTTCTATGGTGTAGATACTCCTACTAAAAAAGAACTGTTAGCAGCAAATAAAACAAATGATGAAATTTGCGAATATATTGGAGCTAAAACTTTAAGATTTTTGTCAATTGAAGGATTGTATAAAGCTATTGGTTTTGAAAAAAGAAACGAAACATATCCACAATTAACAGACCATTATTTCACAGGGGAATATCCTGTTAAATTAGTTGATGAATTAGGAGATAATAAAATAACTCAGTTATCTTTACTAAGCACTGGGTCAAATAATTAAATTATGAAAACAGTAAATTTTACTGAAATGAAAAACGGGACTAAGGAAGATTATGAGCTTCTTCAAAGATTTGAGAAAAACTTTGAAAGACAAACTGCTGAGAGAGTTTTAAATTATTTATCTAAACAAACTACTACTTTAGAGGGTTACAAAATCACCAGACTAGAACACTCTTTACAGGCTGCAACAAGAGCTTTTAAAAATAAAGAAAGTGATGAAATGGTTGTCGCAACTTTACTTCACGATATTGGGGATGATCTTGCTCCAATGAATCATTCTCAATATGCTGCATCCATTCTAAGACCTTATGTTTCGGAAAAAACATATTGGATTATTCTACATCATGGCCTTTTTCAAACTTACTATAGCGCTCATCATTTAGGTGGTGATAGAAATGCAAGAGATAAATTTAAAGATCACAAATACTATCAGGACACTATAGATTTTTGCGAAAAATATGACCAATGCTCTTTTGATCCTGATTATAAAAGTATGTCATTGGATGATTTTAAGCCATTAGTTAAAAAAATATTCGCAAAAGAGCCTTATTATTATCTTTAAATTTAGATATAAATCACTATCTACATCGCATGATTGATTCAAAAGAAAAAATTATTAATTATTTTAAATCAGGTATTAAAGAAACTAAAAATTTTAAAATTGGTATAGAGCATGAAAAGTTTTTATTTAGTAATTTAGATAACAAGAGAATTGATTATCCAAAAATAAAAGAAATGTTTACAGCCTTGCTTGAATTTGGCTGGAATCCAGTTTTCGAAAAAGAAAATATCATTGCTCTTAGTAAAGGTGGTAAAAATATAACTCTTGAACCAGGTAACCAAATAGAATTATCAGGAGATAAATTGAACCATATGCACGAAGCTTGTGCAGAGGCACAAGATTATTTGTTTGAATTAAAACAAGTCACCAAAAAATTAGATATAAAAATTGTTAGTGCAGGATTTGATCCTATATCTAAATTAAATGAAATCCCAAATAATCCTAAAAAGCGATATGAATTGATGACCAAAGATATGCCTCTAGGTGGTGAGCTAAGTTTGGATATGATGTATCGAACATGTGGTACACAGTTAAATATAGATTATAGCTCAGAAGAAGATTTTATTAAAAAATTTAAGGTAGCAAACTCAATTGTACCAATTTCAATTGCTTTGTTTGCTAATTCCTCAATCCTAGAGAAAAAAAATAGTAACTATTTATCTTATAGATCTAAAGTATGGCAAAGTACTTCTAGAGGTGGATTGCCTAAATTATTTTTTGAAAATATGAATTTTGAAAAATATGCAGATTTCGTAATTAATTTTCCACTATTATTTATACAAAATAAAAATCAGTATATCTCAGGTAGGAAATATATTTTTAAAGATTTTATGAATGGAAAAATCCAAGAAATTGGTAATAGACTTCCAACTGAAACAGACTTAACAACTCACTTAAGTACAATATTCACTGAAAACAGAGTAAAAAAATATATTGAATTAAGATCAATGGATACCTGTGGTTGGGATTGTTTATGTGCAGGACCAGCTTTCAATATAGGTATGCTATATGGGAATTTAGATGAAGTATATGAGCTAATTTCTAAATGGGATAAAGATAAAATAATTAATGCCTATTTAGAGGCACCAAAAAAAGGATTTAATACTCAATTAATGGGTAAAGATATTCTTTATTGGTCATCTACACTTCTAGGTTTTTCAAGAAAAGGTTTAGAGAACAGAGATATTTTAAGTAAAAAAGGAAATAACGAGACAGTATTCCTAAACCATCTACAAAAAGTAATTGATAATAAGACAACAAACGCAGATCATATGATTAATAAATTTTCAAAAAATGAAAATTTAGACGAATTATATGATAAATAAAATTGTTGCTGTTCAAGGAAACCATCCTTCTAGATTAAATCCTCTAACGGATACTAGCGTTTTTTTAGCAAACGAAGTTCAGAACAAAAAATATAAAATTTTCTACTACGATCCAAAAGACTTATCGATTGTTAATTCTAAAGTTATAGCAAAGGGTTTTTTTATTAAATTTAAGTACAGCCAAAAAAAATTCTATAAAATCCTTAAAAAGGAAAATTTAGACTTAACAAAATGTAAATTTATTCTTATTCGTCAAGATCCGCCGTTTAATCTTGAGTATATTTCAACAACATACATCTTAGATACGATTAAGACTAAAGTTAAAATAATTAATAACCCCACATCTGTTAGGAATATTTCTGAAAAGTTGTATTCATCTAAATATCAAAAATATATGCCAGCTACTATTTTTACTCAAAATATTGATGAAATAAAAAAATTTTTTAAAAAAAACAAAAAAGTCATTTTAAAACCTATCCATAGTTTCAGTGGAAATGATATTCATTTGCTAACAAAATTTAATTCAAAATTAGTTAATAAATTTATTAAAAAACATGATCATATAATGTGCCAAAAATTTATTCCTAAAATAAGTAAGGTATATAAAGAAGATCATTTCCCACTAATGCAAAGTCTTTAACAAAGAAAAAAGCAAAAATTGCAACACACGATTTTCCAATTACAGCAGCAGGCACTAAATCAGTAGATTTTGCATATCTTGCTATGTTTGCGTTACAGGCTAATCCAAAAGAAGTTATTAAACCAAATAAATCTCCATAAAAATTGCCAAGACTTAAAGAGTCGTAAAAAATATAAACACAAGCAATAAAGGTAATTATTATAGCGACCCAAGTCTTATTATCAGGTTTTTCTTTTAAGAAAATAGCCCCTAAGATTGCTGAAAGCATTGGTGCAAGAGCTACCATTAACAACGTATTTGCAACATTGGTGTTTTGTATTGAGATAATAAAAGTAATATTACAAATAGAAAAACTAATTACATAAAAAATACCTGGGTAACCAATTTTAAACAAAGCTTTTAAGAAATTTTTTTTATAAAATAAAAGAAGACCAACTAAAACTACCAAAAATGGTATTGCTCCTCTATAAAAAAGCATCCCCCAAGTATCAATATTTGATAATCTAATTAGTAAAGAGTCAGGTGTAATAAACAAAACTCCTATAAAGGCCATCAACGAACCTTTTTGTTGATTACTTAAATTATTCACGCTTTAAGCTCTTTCCAAAAAGTTTTAGCTAAATTTATTCCTGATAGATCATAAAGTGTTTTAAGTCCAGTTGGAGATGTAACATTTATATCTCCATTGAGTTTTTGATCTATAAAATCAATTCCTGCAAAAAAAATATTTTCTTTTTTTAAATCTTTTGCAATTAGTTTTGAAATTTTAATTTCTTTACTTGTTAATTTAAT
>CACDTB010000020.1 GCA_902555535.1 uncultured Pelagibacteraceae bacterium
TGGTGCATCGTTAGTTGATGTTGGTGGGGAGTCCACAAGACCAGGATCGAAGCCAATAAATGAAAAGCAAGAATGGAATAGAATTAATCAGATATTAAAATTAATTGTAAAAAGAATACCAATCTCTTTGGACACAAGAAAATCCAGAATTATGGAAAATGGTATTAGAATGGGGGTTAAACTTATTAATGATGTTTCGGGATTAAACTATGACCCTGAAACAATAAATATTTTAAAAAAGTATAGAATTCCATTTGTTATACAGCATTCAGTTGGAACACCAGAAAATATGCAAAAAAATCCAAAATATAAAAATGAATTATTAGATATATATGATTATTTTGAGGATAAAATTAAGTTAATAAGGTCTAAGGGCATTAAACACAATAATATAATTTTAGATCCTGGAATTGGATTTGGAAAAAATTTGAAACATAATATGAATCTTATAAGAGGTGTTTCTATTTTTCATTCATTAGGTTTTCCTATACTAGTAGGGAATTCAAGAAAAAGATTTATCAAAGATATATCAAAAAAAAATGATAGTAAAACAAGGGTTGGTGGAACTATGGCTTCTTCAATATTTTTAATGATGCAAGGAATTCAGATTTTAAGAATTCATGATGTTAATGAAGTTATGCAAGGTATTAAAGTTTTTAACGAGATAACCAAAAATTAATGACGAAAAAATATTTTGGAACAGATGGAATAAGAGGAGCAGTTAATAGCAAATATATAAATGGAGATATGTTCTTTAAATTTGGACTTGCTAGTGGAACATACTTTAAATCTCAAAAAAAAAGAAAACAAACGGCAATAATTGCAAAAGATACGAGATTGTCAGGATATACACTTGAGCCAGCTCTTGTCTCAGGTTTGGCTTCAGCTGGTATGCATGTTTATACTCTAGGACCCTTACCAACTAATGGGTTGGCTATGCTAACAAAAGAAATGAAGGCTAATATGGGTATAATGATCACTGCCTCTCACAATCCACATTTTGACAATGGTTTAAAACTGTTTGGTCCTGATGGAATGAAATTATCAGATAAAATAGAAAAAAAAATTGAGGGAATTATAGATAAGAAAATCTCAAAAAACCTTTCGCATTCTGAAAAATTAGGAAGGGTTAAAAGATTAGAAACAGGTACCAAAAAATATATTAAAATATTAAAAAAAAATTTCACTAAAGAGTTCAATTTAAGAGGACTAAGAATAGTAATCGATTGTGCAAATGGCGCTGGTTATAAGGCAGGTCCTGAATTATTGAAATCATTAGGAGCTAAAGTCATAGCAATAGGAATTAAACCAAATGGTTTAAACATTAATAAAAAATGTGGATCAACTTTTCCAAGAAAAATCAGATCTGCTGTAAAAAAATATAAAGCACATATTGGAATATCTTTAGATGGGGATGCTGATAGAATTATAATGTGTGATGAAAAAAGCAATATAATAGATGGAGATCAAATTATAGCTGCTTTAGCAACAAGATGGAAAAATAAAAAAATGTTAAAAGGGGGAGTTGTTGGAACATTAATGTCAAATTATGGGTTAGAAAAATATTTTAAATCAAAAGGAATAAAATTTTTAAGGGCAAATGTTGGAGATAGATATGTTAAAGAAAAAATGCAGAAATATAATTTTAATTTAGGTGGCGAACAATCAGGACATATTATTTTAGGTAAATTTGCAACCACAGGAGATGGTTTGCTAGTAGCTTTAGAAGCTCTTTTTGCTTTAAGAAAAGGAAAAAAGGCAAGTGAATTTTTTGATCAATTTAAGAAAACACCTCAGCTTTTAGAAAATATCGAGGTTAAAGATAAAAATATAATTAATAAACCGGAGATAAAAAAAATCATAAAAAATGCAGATAAATTAATCAAAGATAATGGAAGAATTTTAGTTAGAAAATCAGGAACAGAATCTAAAATAAGAGTAATGGGAGAAAGTGAAAATAAAGCTCTTTTATATAAATGCGTGAACATGATTACGAAAAAAATTAAATAAATTGAAACCTAATTCTAAAATTTTAATTATTGCAGGATCTGATTCATCTGGTGGAGCAGGTATTCAAGCTGATATAAAAACTGTTACTGCTCTAGGTTCTTATGCAATGACAGCAATAACAGCAGTTACTTCTCAAAATACCACAGGTGTAAAATCAATTGTTGGAATTAATCCAAAAGAAATTTTTAATCAAATTATTTATAGTTGCAAAGATATAAGACCTGATGCAATAAAAATTGGTATGCTACATTCTTCAGAGGTTATTAGAATGGTACTGAAAGCTCTGGATGTAATTAAAGTTAAAAAAATCGTATTAGATCCAGTTATGGTTGCTAAAGGAGGGGCTAAACTTATAGATACCAAAGCTATTCAATTATTAAAATTAAAATTAATTAAAAAAGTATCACTAATTACCCCCAATATTCCAGAGGCAGAAATTTTGACTAAAACAAAAATTTTAACAAAAGAGGATATGATTTTTGCCGCCAATAAACTCATAGGATTAGGAGCTAAAAATGTACTTATAAAAGGTGGTCATTTAAAACATAAAAATGCAATAGATATTTTAATAAACAAAAAAGACATAAAGATCTTTAAAACCGAGCGTCACAAAACAAAAAATACCCATGGTACAGGTTGTACATTATCTAGCTCAGTTACAAGTTTTTTATCATGTGGAAAAACAGTAAAGAAATCTTGTGAGCTAGGAATTAAGTATGTAAATTCTGCAATTAAATCAAACCCGGAATATGGAAAAGGTCATGGCCCAATTAACCATCTTACTTCCTTTAAAGTAAACAGAAAATTTAAATAATGAAAAATATAGTCGTTGTTGGATCTCAATGGGGTGACGAAGGTAAAGGAAAAATTGTTGATTGGTTATCTGAACAGGCTGATGTAGTAATAAGATTCCAAGGAGGTCACAATGCGGGTCATACTTTAGTGATTGATGGTGTTACTTATAAATTGAGATTATTGCCATCTGGAATAGTTAGAAAAGGCAAAATATCAATTATTGGCAACGGTGTTGTCGTAGATCCATGGGCTTTATTAGAAGAAATAGAAGAAATAAAATCTAAAGGTGTAGAAGTAAATGTAAATAATTTTATTATTTCGGAGTCCGCAAATTTAATTTTGCCTTTTCATAGAGAAATGGATGAGATTAGAGAAGATGCAGCAGGAAAAAGCAAAATAGGAACTACAAGACGTGGAATTGGACCAGCATATGAAGATAAAGTTGGAAGAAGATCTATAAGAGTTATGGATCTTAGATCTGAAAAAAATTTAGATCAAAGACTCGACTCTGTATTAGTTCATCATAATGCGATTAGAAAAGGTTTAGGAAAAAAAATTTTTGAAAAAGATCAACTTAAATCTGATTTGCTAAAAATAGCACCTAAAATATTAGAATTTTCCCAGCCAGTTTGGTTAAAAATTGATCAATTTAAAAAACAAAAAAAGAAAATTTTATTTGAAGGTGCCCAAGGTATTTTACTTGATGTAGATCATGGAACTTATCCTTTTGTAACATCATCTAATACTGTTGCTTCAAGCGCAGCGACAGGAACCGGTTGTGGTCCTAATTCGATAAATTATGTTCTTGGCATTACAAAAGCTTATACAACGAGGGTTGGAGAAGGCCCTTTTCCTACAGAGTTAACAGACGACATTGGTGAACTTTTAGGAGCACGTGGAAAAGAATTTGGAACTGTTACAAGTAGAAAAAGAAGATGTGGATGGTTTGATGGTGTTTTAGTGAGGCAAACTATTAAAGTTTCAGGGATTGATGGTATCGCTTTAACAAAATTAGATGTACTTGATGAATTAGATGAAGTTAAAATGTGTGTTGCTTATGAGCTTGATGGTAAAAGATTAGATTATTTACCTGCTGCTGTAGAAGATCAAATAAAAATAAAACCAATTTATGAAACTTTTCCAGGTTGGAAAGTTTCTACAAATGGAGTTAAAAATCTGGATTTATTACCTGAAAATGCAAAAAAATATATTTTTGCTGTTGAAGATTTTATTGGTGCAAAAGTATCAAGTATCTCAACTAGTCCAGAACGTGATGATACTATTTTAATTGAAAACCCTTTTGAAGTTTAATTTGCGGGTAAAAGATTTTTTGATTTAGCTAATAGAAGCATATGCTTTTGGAGTTTTTCAAATGCTTTGTTTTCTATTTGCCTAACTCTTTCTCTGCTAATTTTATATTTTTTACTTAAATCTTCTAGCGTAGTTGGGTCGTCATTTAGTCTTCTTGAGTATAAAATTTCTTTTTCTCTATCGTTTAGAATTTTAATAGAATCTTTTAATAAATCTTTTCTTTGCTCCATTTCCTCATGGTGAGCAAATTTTAAGTCATGATCAAGTTCTTTATCAACCAACCAGTCTTGCCATTCATCGCCATCTTCCCCAACTTGAGCATTTAGTGAAAACTCCTTTCCAGAAAGTCTTCTATTCATTGAAACGACTTCTTCTTTACTTACATCAAGCTTATTAGCGATATGATTAACATGTTCATCTCTAAGATCACCCTCTGTTTCTGGAGAAATTTGATTTTTAATTTTCTTTAAATTAAAAAATAATTTTTTTTGAGCAGTAGTAGTTCCAATTTTTACAAGACTCCAAGATCTTAAAATATATTCTTGAATAGAAGCCTTAATCCACCACATAGCATAAGTTGCTAATCTAAAACCTTTTTCAGGTTCAAATTTTTTAACAGCTTGCATAAGACCTACATTTCCTTCAGAAATCATTTCATTTATGGGCAAACCATATCCTTTATAGCCCATAGCAATCTTTGCAACTAATCTTAAGTGACTAGTGACTAGTTTTTCCGCAGCTTTAATATTACCAGTCGTTCTCCAATTTTTTGCTAGCATATATTCCTCCTCTGCAGCTAACATCGGAAATTTTTTAATCTGCTCTAAATATGCAGATAGCCCACCTTCATTAGAAAGGGTTGGTAGATTGTTGCTCATTGTTGTGCTCATAGCAGTGTTTATTTAATTAATTATACCTAATTTTCAATAATTTATTCTTCAGTGTTTCTAAGCATTTTTAGAATATTATTTAGATCTTGTGGCAAAAGTGAGGAAAAAATCATCTCTTTCTTAGTTCGTGGATGTATAAATCCTAAAGTTTTTGCATGTAGGAATTGTCTATTTAATTTAGTAATTGAATTTTGGATATCTAAATTGATATTTTTTAATTTTTTATATTTTTTTTTATATTTATCATCTCCAACTAGACTATTACCTTTAAAGTTCATATGGACTCTTATCTGATGTGTTCTTCCTGTTTCTAATTTACATTCAACTAAACTTAAAGTCGGTGTTTTTTGATTTTCAAAAATTTCAAGTGTTTTATAATTTGTTATAGCTTTTTTACCTTTAGAACTACTAACTTCCATAAGTTGTCTATTTTTTGAACTACGAGTTATAAATGTTTCAATTCTTCCTGAAGATGGTCTTAATTTTCCCCATATTAAAAGTTGGTACTCTCTTATGATTGTGTGATCACTAAATTGTTTTGATAAATTTTCATGAGTTTCATTGTTTTTTGCAATTACAACTAAACCAGATGTGTTTTTATCAATTCTATGAACAATACCAGGTCTTAGCTCATCACCTATGTTTGATAAAGAATCCTTATCGTAATGCATCAATGCATTAACAATTGTTTTATCATAATTTCCGGCCCCTGGATGCATGATTATTCCAGCAGGTTTATTAATTACTAATAGATCATTATCTTCGTAAATTATTTCTAATTTAAATTTGTAAGGTTTAAGGGATGCTATTTCAGGCTCTGGAATCTTAAGATTTATAGAATCACCAATTGAGACTTTTTTTGACGGACTTTTAATTATTTCATTATTTAGTGTTAACTTTTCTTTTAAAATTAAATTTTTAATTCTAGTTCTACTAATTAATTCCTCTCTTTTGTTAATTAAAATATCAACCCTTAAATTCTTCTCATTCTCTTTAACTATAAAATTAATGTTTTTTTCCATAAAATATAATATTAATACTATATGCGCTTGTAGCTCAACTGGATAGAGCGCCTGACTTCGGATCAGGAGGTTCTGGGTTCGACTCCTAGCAGGCGCACCAGTTTATTCACCTATATTTATTAAAGTTCCTTTATCTCTTGCTTTATCAAAAGAGTAATAAAATACTAATATTGACAAAATTAAATAAAACCCATTCAGATAGATTGCATTAATAATATTATCATAATTTACCATTCCATTGACCAAGATATTTCTGGTCTCCTCAAAAATATAAACCAAAGGAAGTGCGAAAGCGATTGATTGGAAGATTCCAGGTAGTGTTTCAACTGGATAGTAAATACAGCCAAAAGGTGCTAATAAAAACATGGTAGACCATGCAATATTCTCAAAAGATGGTCCAAATCTTAACAATCCTGCTGAAACAAATAGACCAAGTGTTATTCCGAATAAATAAAGACTCAAGAAAAGAAATGCCAAAGGAAGACCAAGTTTTAGCAAAGATATACCAAACAATGGAGAAGTTAATAGTATAGCTGGGATTAAACCAATTAATGCTCTTATTAAAGCAGTAAAAACTAGAGAGATAATTATTTCACTAATTTTCATCGGTGCAATAAATAAGTTTGTAAAATTTCTGCTCCAAATTTCCTCCAAAAATAACATATTAAAGCCAATACTGGTTCTAAATAAAAAATCATAAAGAATCGCACATGAAAGAATAACTCCTACTGCACCACTGTAATAAGAGCTATGAGCTGCAAAAAAATTAGAAATAAATCCCCAAAGAGTAATTTGAATTGAAGGCCAATAAATTAAATCTAATATTCTTGGAAATGATCTAGTTATTAAATAAAAGTGTCTTAAAAAAAGACCATATATTCTAATTAAATTCATTTTTATTTTCTCGCAATTTCTAAAAATACTTCCTCTAAGTTTCTTCTCCCATATTTTGTTATTAACTCTTCAGGAGTTCCTCTATCAACTATTAAACCATCTTTCATCATTAAAACAGAACTACATAATCTTTTTACTTCTTCCATATTATGAGAGGCGAGTAAAACTGATATTTTTTTTTCCTTTTTATAATCTTCTAAAAACGATCTTACAAAATCACCCGTTTCAGGATCTAATGAAGCAGTGGGTTCATCCAACAAAAGTACCGTTGGATCATTTATTAAAGCTTTAGCAAGACTTACCCTGTTTTTTTGTCCAGAAGAAAGTTCTCCAGTAATTTTGTTTAAAAGGTCTTTTAATCTAAGTTTATTTGCAAGGTGATCTATTCTGTCATTTAAATTTTGAATGTTATATAATTTTCCATAAACAATTAAATTTTGTTTAACTTTGAGTTTTTTAGGCAATTCAATATATGGTGAAATAAAATTCATTTTATGAAGAAGCGAAATTTTATTTTTTTCAATACTCTCTCCGTTGATTAAAACCTCACCACTACTTGGTTTTAATAACCCTAAAATCATTCCAATAGTTGTAGTTTTTCCACATCCATTAGGTCCTAACAAACCAACCATTTCATTTTCGTTAATTTTAAAATTTATATTAGCCACTGCTTTTTTATCTTTATATTTTTTTGATAGATTTATTACTTCAATAGAATTTGTCATTAATATTTAGAGGCTCTCTTTAATCTATCGTTAATTGTTTTACCAAGACCTCTGTTTGGTATTGTCTCGACTGCTATCATTTTAAAACCATCGTTTTTAATTTTTCTTAAAGTTGAATACAAATTCTTTGCAGCCTCCTTTATATTTTTTACTTTGGATAAATAATAATAATTTTTTAATTTTGATTTTCTTTTTTTTATTAATAAATAAGCTTCATTTTTTTTTGGTTTTTTAACATTGACTCTTAAAGGTATTCCAGGTGAGTAATGTAACGGAAATAAACCAGGCGCTAATTTTTTTTTTGAATTTGTATTAATTAATAATTTTTTTTTTAAAACATTTTCAATTTTTTTAGTATCTAGGCCTCCATATCTTAAAAGTGAGGGTTTTTCTAAAAGATTTAGTATTGTGGACTCAACTCCAATTTTACTTTTTCCTCCATTTAAAATGTATTTTATTTTTGAGCCAAATTCTTCTTTTACATCAGATGGTTTAACTGAACTTAATCTTGAGGATATATTTGCACTAGGTGCAGCTACCGGATAATCTAAATTTTTTAATAAATTTCTGAACAATTTATGTTTAGGAAAACGTACGGCAATACTTTTTTTATTATTGGTGACAAATTTTGATATTTTTGAGTTATTTTTTAATTTCAAAACATAAGTTATCGGACCTGGAGAAAACTTTTTGTAAAGTTTTACTAAATTATCATTTATATCACAGTCCTCTCTAAGTCTTTCAATATCGTAATAATGGACAATAAGAGGATTGTTTAATGGTCTTTTTTTAAGACTAAATATTTTCTTAACTGCACTATTTGAGTAAGCGTTTGCAGCCAATCCATAAACAGTTTCTGTTGGTACTGCAACACAATGATTATTATCTAAATATTTTTTTGCTTTTTTGATATTTGATTGAATAGATTTCATGTATTAATAATTATTATTATATGAAAGACAAAATATTACCACTTGATTATGATCAGTATTCAGTTGAGGAGCTTACAGAAAAAGCAAATAAGATTATTGAGTCTTTGGAAAAGGAAAATGATTTAAACAATTCAGTTGATAGTTATCAAGAACTTTTAAAACTAAACAATATCATTGAAAAGAAATTTCACAAAAATTTTAAATCTATTGGGGAAGAGACAAATAAAAAGATTAAAGAGATAACTAAAAAAAATGAAAAAACAGCTCAATAAAATCGCTAAGGATACCAATATATTTCTTAAAAAATATATTAATGCACAAAGACATTCCCAGTTAATGTCACCCATGAAGTATGGTTTATTTCCAGGTGGAAAAAAAATTAGATCTAAAATCTTAATTGATTTAGGATCATTATTTGAAATTGATTATAAAACATTGATTATAGTTGGGTCAGCTGTTGAATGTATACATGCTTATTCACTTATTCATGACGATCTACCCTGCATGGATGACGATGATATAAGAAGAGGCAAACCGTCAACGCACATTAAATTTGGTGAGTCTACAGCAGTTCTAGCAGGAAATTCATTATTAACTTTAGCATTTGAAATTTTATCAAGTCATAAATTGAAATTAAATGAAAAAATTAAAATCAACTTAATCAAAAAATTATCAGAATGCTCAGGCCATTTGGGAATAGCTGGAGGGCAATATTTAGATTTAAGCTATGAGAGAAAGAAAATATCAAAGAACAAAATATTAGAAATGGAAATAAAGAAAACTGGAATGTTATTTAGTTTTTGTTGTGCTGCTCCTGCAATAATTAAAAAAAAAACAATTCAAGAAATTAAATTCTTTGAAAATATTGGATCGAAAATTGGACTTTTATTCCAAATAGCTGATGATTTAATTGACCTGAAAAGTAATTCTAAGGAAGCTGGAAAAAAAACAGGAAAAGATCAAAAAAAAGGTAAGGCAACACTTATAAATTTAATAGGCTATGATGACTCAATTAACTATTGTGATAAGATAATAAAAGATGTTAATAAAAATTTAAGCAAATATGGTTCAAGATCTAATAATATTAATGAAACCTTGGACTATATATTGAATAGAAAACAATGAAAAAAAATTATCAATTTTTAAATGATATAAACTTTCCATCTGATTTAAGAAAAGTTTCAGAAAATAATTTACAAAAGGTTGCAGATGAGGTGAGGGAAGAAATGATAAATGCTGTTTCAGAAACAGGAGGTCACTTAGGTGCTGGTTTAGGGGTAGTTGAATTGACAGTTGCACTTCATTATGTTTTTGATACACCAAATGATAAATTAATATGGGACGTAGGCCATCAATCTTACCCGCATAAAATTTTAACTGGAAGAAAAGATAAAATTAGAACTTTACGACAGGGAGATGGTTTGTCTGGTTTTACCAAAAGATCTGAAAGTGAGTATGATCCATTTGGAGCAGCTCATAGTTCGACATCTATTTCATCTGCACTAGGAATTGCTGAGGCAAATAAATTAGAAAATAAATCTTCCAATGTAATAGCTGTCATAGGCGATGGAGCAATTAGCGCAGGCATGGCCTATGAAGCCATGAATAATGCTGGAGCATCCAAGACAAAAATGATTGTTATTTTAAATGATAATGACATGTCAATTGCAAAACCAGTTGGAGCAATGAGAACTTACTTAGCAAAATTATTTACAGGCAAAATATATTTTAGTCTTAGAGAAACTTTAAAATTAATTACATCCGCATTTTCTAAAAGATTTAGTGCAAATGCAGGAAAAGCAGAGGATTTTTTGCGCTCAGCAGTTACAGGAGGTACTTTGTTTAGTTCACTTGGATTTTATTATGCAGGTCCTATAGATGGTCATGATTTATCAACTTTAGTTCCGATTTTAAAGAATGCAAAAGACTCTAGACATGAGGGACCTATTATGATCCATATTAAAACCAAAAAAGGAAAAGGTTACTCTTATGCAGAAAAAGCAAATGATCATTATCACGGAGTATCAAAATTTAATGTTAATACTGGAGAGCAGGTAAAGAGCAAAACTAATTTTCCGGCTTATACAAAAGTTTTTGCTAATACTTTAGTTAAGCATGCAAAAAAAGATAGCAAAATAGTAGGAATAACAGCAGCAATGCCAGGTGGGACTGGTATGGATATTTTTGGTAAAGAGTTTCCAAATAGAATGTTTGATGTGGGAATAGCAGAACAACATGCGGTAACTTTTGCTGCTGGTTTAGCAACTGAGGGATACAAACCATATGCTGCAATTTATTCTACCTTTTTACAGCGAGCATATGATCAAGTAGTTCATGATGTTGCAATCCAAAGTTTACCAGTAAGATTTGCGATAGATAGAGCAGGTTTGGTTGGTGCTGATGGATCAACACACGCTGGTTCATTTGATATAACTTATTTATCAACTTTGCCTAACTTTATAGTAATGGCTGCAAGTGATGAAGCTGAACTAGTTAAAATGATTAATACTTCAGTAGATATAAATAACAGACCTTCAGCAATTAGATATCCAAGGGGGACAGGAATTGGTGTCGATCTTCCATCAACAGATGAAAAAATTGAAATTGGTAAAGGGAGAATTATTCAACAAGGAACACAGGTTTGTATTTTAAACCTTGGTACTAGACTTGAGGAATGCAAGTCCGCTGCAGAAGAATTAAAAGCAAAAGGAGTTTCAACAACAGTGATTGATGCTAGATTTGCTAAGCCTTTAGACGAAGAACTTATATTAAAATCTGCTAAAGACCATGAAATTATGATTACTGTTGAAGAAGGATCAATAGGTGGTTTTGGTTCTCATGTAAAAAATTTATTAGCTGAAAAAGGAGTATTTGACAAAGGTTTAAAATTTAGATCAATGACTTTACCAGATGAATTTATTGAACAAGATGATCCAAAAAAAATGTACGATATAGCTGGATTAAATAGTTCTCAAATTTCTAAGAAAATTTCTGATATTTTGTTTCAGAAAGAGACAATAAGAGTTGTGAAAAATTAATTTAGACTAACTACACTGAGCTTTATTCATTAAGTAGTGATCAAGCAACACACAGTTCATCATTGCTTCACCAATTGGAACAGCTCTAATTCCTACACAAGGATCATGTCTACCTTTTACAGATATTATGGTATTTTTCCCAAATTTATTTATAGTTTTTCTAGTAGTTAAAATTGATGATGTTGGTTTTACAGCAAAAGATGCAACAATTTCTTGTCCAGTAGAAATTCCACCAAGAATTCCACCAGCGTTATTTGTGTTAAATTTTAATTTTTTTCCTTTAGAAGAAATTTCATCTGAATTTTGTTCTCCACTTAACTGTGCAGAGTTCATTCCTGCTCCAATATTTACACCCTTGACTGCGTTAATACTCATCAGACCTGAAGCGATGTCAGTATCTAATTTTGAATAAATTGGAGCACCCAAACCAACAGGGATACCTCTAGCTCTTATTTCAATCACCGCTCCACATGAGGATCCTGATTTTCTTACACCAAGTAAATATTTTTCCCATAATTTGATCATCGATTTATCTGGACAAAAAAATGGATTTTTTGAAATTACTTTATCATTCCATTGGTTTGTATCACATCCAAGAATTCCTAGCTGTGTTACTGCACCAATGACCTTAAATTTCTTACCCAATTTTTTCTGAAGAATAACTTTTGCTATTGCACCCGCTGCAACACGTGCCGCGGTTTCTCTAGCAGAAGATCTACCACCACCTCTGTAATCTCTAATTCCATATTTTTTAAAGTAAGTAAAATCTGCGTGGCCTGGTCTAAATTTATCTTTAATATTTCTATAATCTTTGGATCTCATATCTTTGTTATAGATTATGAGAGAAATAGGTGTTCCTGTAGTTTTGCCTTCAAATACTCCTGACAATATTTGAACTTTATCATCCTCTTTTCTCTGAGTTGTAAATTTAGATTGTCCTGGTTTTCTTTTGTCTAATTCTATCTGAATATCGTGTTCTTTAAGGTTTACGTTTGGAGGACAACCATCAACAATACAACCGATTGCAGGCCCATGAGACTCTCCCCAAGTTGTGAAACGAAATAGCTTTCCAAAAGTATTAAATGACATTATTTATATTATATAGATTATTTTGTTTAAATTATGAATCAAAAAAACTCTTTAGGTCTTAACAATTGCTTTCTTGATATAGGTGATCCAATTCAATTATTTCATGAATGGATGGAGGAAGCAAAGAAAACTGAGCCAAATGATCCAAACGCTGTTGCTTTAGCCACATCAAATCAAAAAAATATCCCTTCGGTTAGAATGGTTTTGCTTAAAGATTTCAGCAAAGATGGATTTGTTTTTTATACAAATTTAAATAGTCAAAAGGGAAATGAATTAAAAGAAAATTCATATGCTGCGATGTGTTTTCATTGGAAAAGCCTTTTAAGACAGATAAGAATTAACGGAAAGGTCTCGCTAGTTTCTGACCAGGTTGCAGATGAATATTATTCTTCTAGAGCGTATGAAAGTCAAATAGGAGCATGGGCTTCTAAGCAAAGTGAGGAATTAATTTCACGAGATCAATTGATAAAATCTATTCAAGATTTCAAAAAAAAATTTAGCAATAAATCAGATGTACCAAGACCGACTCATTGGTCTGGATGGATTTTATCTCCAGATAGTATTGAGTTTTGGCTAGATGGTGAAAACAGAATTCATGAGAGATTAAAATACAATAAAGATAACTCTGGAAAGTGGATAAAGTCTTTATTAAGTCCTTAAAAATTTCTTGATAAACTAAATGATGTTAATCTTTTAAAAATATTTTTTTCTTTAGTGTCTTTAAATATACTTAGCGAATTTGAGGCTAAATTTATATAGTGCTGTGCTTTTTGATAGCATTCCTGAATTATTTTATACTTATTTATAAATGTAATAACATAATTAAAGTCATCTTTTGTTCTGAACTCTTTGTTAAACATATTTGATATAATTTTTTTTTCATTATTTTTTAATTTTTGAAAAAGTAATATTATCGGTAGGGTAATTTTTCCTTCAAAAAAATCTTGTCCAATTTTCTTTCCAAATAGTTTCAGTTCAGCATTATAGTCGAGTGTATCATCTGCAATTTGAAAAGTTAATCCTAAGTTTCTTCCATAAAATTCTAAAGCATCTTTTTCTTTATTTTCTACACCGGATAAAATTGCACCAACCTTAGTTGCTGCTGCAAATAATTCAGCAGTCTTGGCTGAGATTATTTTTAGATATGTCTCTTCAAGCATATCAACTTCACCTTTGTGCTGAAGTTGTAGAACTTCACCTTGGGCAATTTTAGATGAAGTGGAGGATAATAATTTTAAAACTTCTAAGTTTCCGTCTTCTACCATCATTTCAAAACATCTGCTTAATAAATAATCTCCTATTAATACTGAGGAATGATTATCCCAAACCTTATTTAAAGTTTCTTTTCCTCTTCTCACAGTACCTTCATCGATTACATCATCATGCATTAATGTTGCGCTGTGAATTAATTCAACACATGCAGCTAAATTTATATCTCTAGAGCCTTTTGAGTAACCGCATAATTTTGCACTACCTAACGTTAATAAAGCTCTTAGTCTTTTTCCTCCAGTTTCTATGTGATAATCCGTCATTTTTTGAACTAATTGTACATCACTAGATAATTTTGATTTTATTTTTTCCTCGGTCAAAATGAGTTTCTCTTCAACTGAGTTTCTAAGCTGAAAATATGAATCATTTATCTGATTTTTAAGCTGTACAACTGTTCCCATAACATTTTTAAATTAGTATAAATTGCTCATATATATTACTTATCAATTGACGCACCAATTTCTTCAATTATAAGTAGTCTTTATATTCAATAAATAATTCTATAAGACTTAGCTATGTTCTCTTTTTTTAAAAAGAAAAAAATTGTTTCTCACTTAAAATTAAGTGGAGTTATCGGTAATGCTGGAAAGTTTAAACAAGGTATCGATTTTGCAGGTCAAGAAGAACTTATTAAAAAGGCTTTTACTCTAAAAAAAGCGTCATGTGTTGCAATATCTATCAATTCTCCAGGAGGATCACCTGTTCAATCTCATTTAATTTACAGCTTTATTAGACAACAAGCAAAAAAACACAAAAAAAAAGTTATTGTATTCGCTGAGGATGTGGCAGCTTCTGGAGGGTATTTGATTTCTTGTGCCGGGGACGAAATTTATGCAAATTCAAGTTCAATAATTGGATCTATTGGTGTTATTTACTCTTCTTTTGGATTTACAGAGTTAATCAAAAAAATTGGTGTTGAAAGAAGAGTTCATACCGCCGGTAAAAACAAAAGTACACTTGATCCATTTTTAGAAGAAAAAAATGAGGATATTGAAAGATTGAAAAATATTCAATTGGATCTTCATAAAGACTTTATAGATGTTGTTGAAAAAAGTAGAGGATCAAAATTAAATAAATCCGAAGTAGAGCTTTTTTCAGGTGAGTTTTGGTCAGGAAGTAAAGCAAAAAATTTAGGATTGATTGACGGAATAGGCAACGCGCACGAAATATTAAAAGAGAAATTTGGTGAGGATGTAATAATTAAAAAATTTGAAAAATCAAAAGGATGGTTAAGTCAAAAACTTTCTTCATCTAGCAATCAAGTAGATCAAATAGCAAGTATTTTAGATGAAAGATCAATCTGGCAGAGATATGGTTTCTAAAGCAAAAAAACAAAAAAAAAAAATTCAAACATTCCAAGAAACAATTTTAAATCTTCAAAAATTTTGGAGCAAAAAAGGATGCGTTATTCTTCAGCCATACGATATGGAGGTAGGTGCAGGAACTTTTCATCCAGCAACAACACTAAGATCACTAGGTACTAAACCATGGAAAACAGCTTACGTACAACCATCAAGAAGACCTACAGATGGAAGATATGGAGATAATCCAAACAGGTTACAACACTATTATCAATTTCAGGTTTTAATTAAACCTTCCCCTGAAAATATAAAAAAACTTTATCTTAATAGTTTATCTACTATAGGTATAGATCATAATGATCATGATATAAGATTTGTTGAAGATGACTGGGAGAGTCCTACCTTGGGTGCCGCAGGATTGGGATGGGAAGTATGGTGTGATGGAATGGAAATTACTCAATTTACTTATTTTCAACAAATGGCTGGATTTGACTGTAAACCCGTATCTGTTGAAATCACTTATGGTTTAGAAAGAATTTGTATGTTCACTCAAAAAGAAAAAAATGTTTATAATTTATTGTGGAATGATGAAGGTGTAAAATATCATGAAGTATTTCATCAAGCTGAAAAAGAATTTTCAGCATACAATTTTGAATATGCAAATATAGAAACTCTTTTGAAAATGTTTGAAATGCATGAGTCCGAGGCAAAAGCTTTGGTAGAAAAAAAAATTTCATTACCAGCATATGATCAATGTTTAAAAGCAAGTCATGTGTTTAATATTTTAGATGCCAGAGGTGCAATAAGTGTTGCACAAAGAGCAGGTTATATTGCTAGAATAAGAGATATTACAAAATCTGCAGCAGGTGTTTGGTTAGACAGTCAAAAATAATGTCAGAGTTTTTTTTAGAATTATTCAGTGAGGAAATACCATCAAATCTTCAGCAAAATTTAAGGGAAGATTTACTTAAAAGTTTTAATAATTTTTTTTTAGAAAAATCAATTTTATTTAAAAAAAGCTCATCTTGTTCAACACCAAACAGACTAGTGGTATTGTTTGAAGGTGTTCAAAAAAATGTTGTACTAAAGTCTGAAGAGATCAAAGGTCCAAATATTAAGTCACCAGAGCTAGCGCTGGAGGGGTTTGTTAGGTCAAATAAGATCTCAAAAAAGGTTCTCTACCAAAAGAAAACTGATAAAGGAGAATTTTATTTTTTTAAGACAAAATCAAAAAAATTGCACACACATGAATTGCTAGAGGAATACATCCCAAAATTATTAAATAAAATTCAATGGAAAAAATCAATGTATTGGGGATCTTTTGGCTTAAATTGGGGGAGGCCATTAAAGTCAATTCTGGCTGTATTTAATAAAAAAAAGTTAAATTTTAATTTTCA
>CACDTB010000021.1 GCA_902555535.1 uncultured Pelagibacteraceae bacterium
TTTTTATCCTTTTTATATCCAACTAATTGTTTTTTATTTTTCAATTCAATGTTTAATTTTCCATTATTAATATTTGGTATTTTATCCAAATTTCTCCAACTGATATCTTTAAGGGGTATATATTTGTCTAGAAGATTTCTAGCATATTCAATAACTTTTTTTCCTCTTATTGGATTGTAAGTTTTACCTTTTACTGCACCTCTGATTTCAGGAATTATATTTGAACCGTATAAGCTATCATATAGACTCACCCATCTTGCATTAGCTGCATTTAATAAAAATCTCGCATTAGATACTGGACAAACTAATTGAGGGCCACAAATACTGGAGATTTCTTTATCTACATTTTTAGTTTCTATTTTAAAGTTTGGGCCTGATTTTTTAAGATACCCAGTTTTTTGTAAAAAGGTTTTATATTCTTTGAAATTGAATTTCTTTTCTTTTCTTTCAAGATGGAAAGAGTCTATTGATTTTTGTATTTTTTCTCTTACTTCTAAAAGCTTCTTATTTTTTGGTGACAATTCATGTACAGTTTTGCTGAAACCTTTCCAAAATTGATTGCTCGAAATCCCAGTTCCTGGTAATAACTCTCTATTAACAAAATCCAAAAGGACATTTGAGACGGATAAATCATAAGTTTTTATGAATTTCTCTTTTTTTTTCATTAATTTCTTATTATATCATTTTATTGTCAAATTTTAGTTTATAAACAAATAAATATGAAAAATTATCTTAATTTTGAAGCAGATATTAAAAATCTAGAGTTAGAAATAGAAAAATTAAAAGATCCATACAATCAAGAAGGCCTAACTGAGGTTGATACTCAAAAAATATCTAGCACTCAAGTAGAATTAGATAAAAAATTGAGAGATATTTATTCAAACCTTGATCCTTGGCAAACTACAATGGTGGCTAGACACGAAGATAGGCCTAAATCAAAATTTTTTATTGATAATTTATTCGACGATTTTATTTCTTTATCTGGAGATCGTTATTATGGAGAGGACAAATCTGTTTTAACTGGTTTTGCAAAGTTTAAAGGAACTTCAGTTTTAGTTATTGGTCAAGAAAAAGGGGATAATTTAGATAGTAGAATTGAAAGAAATTTTGGAATGATGAGACCAGAGGGTTATCGAAAAACAATCCGGTTAATGAATTTGGCAAATAGATTTAATATTCCAATAATTTCATTTATAGATACTCCAGGAGCATACCCAGGAGTTGGAGCTGAAGAAAGAGGTCAAGCAGAAGCAATAGCTAAATCAATTGAGTGTTGTATGGAACTTAAGGTTCCAACATTAGCAATTATTATTGGTGAAGGGGGTTCTGGTGGTGCTATAGCATTAGCGTCATCTAATAAAGTAATTATGTTAGAAAATGCAATCTACTCTGTTATTTCCCCAGAAGGATGTGCAACTATTTTATGGAGAGATCCAAAAAAGATGCTTGATGCCGCCAAAGCAATGAAGCTTTCCGCAAAAGATTTATTGGAATTAAAGGTAATAGATGAAATTATCCCAGAACCTTTAGGTGGTGCCCATCGGGATCCAGACCAAATGTTGGAAGCATTAAAAGAGACGATAACAAAAAATTTAGATTATTTCAAAAATTTATCATCTGAAGAAATTATGAATGAAAGAAAAAATAAATTTTTACAGATTGGAAGAAATAAAGGTTTTATAAATAGTTCAGATGATTTAAGCTCATTAACAGTCAAACCAAATTATATAGATAAAGTTTTAAAATCTAAAAAAATACTAATAGGATCAGTTTTAGCTGGCTTAATTTTATTATTAATTGGATTTAGCCTAATTTAATTTTTTTATAAGGCACCACAGCAGTGTTTAAATTTTTTGCCAGAACCACATGAGCATGGCTCATTTCTACCTATTTTTTTTCCACTTTTTATCTGTTCTATCATTGATTGTTTAGTTTTAATATTTTCTTTTGGCTCTTCTGTTACTACTTTTAAATTCATTAGAATAGTTATAAAATCTAATTTTAATTTTTCTAATAGATTTGAGAATAATTGAAATGCTTCTTTTTTATATTCAACTAATGGATCTCTTTGACCATAAGACCTTAGACCTATAACTTGTCTTAATTGCTCTAAATATTGAATATGTGATTTCCAATTTAGATCAATTGACTGAAGAAAAATTCTTTTTTCTATTTCTTTTGCATTATCCTGACCTAAAATTTTAATTCGTTCTGTTCTTGATTCATTAAATTTATTAGATATTTTTTTTATAAAGTCCTTATCTTTGGCCTCAATTAAATCTTTTATTTCTGTTTCCTTTAAACTTTTTCCGATTATTTGTTTTGTTCTGTTAATAAATTCATTACTTTTTGGATTTGATAAATTTACAATTTTTAATTTTATTAAATCGTCAGATATTTCTTTTAAAAACTCATTGGAATAATCAAAAATATTTTCACTATTCATAGCATTTTTTCTTTGTGAAAAAACAACGTGTCTTTGATCATTTAGAACATTATCAAATTTAATAAGAGTTTTTCTTATATCAAAGTTTCTAGCCTCCACTTTTTGTTGAGCTCTTTCCAAAGCTTTATTTATCCAAGGGTGATCTATGCTTTCTCCATCTTTGAGCCCAAGTTTTTCAAGCATACTATTCATTGAGTCTGAACCAAAAATCCTCATTAGATCATCTTCTAAACTTACATAAAATATCGAACTTCCTTCATCTCCTTGTCTCCCAGCTCTACCTCGAGCTTGGTTATCAACTCTTCTAGACTCCATTCTTTCTGTGCCAATTACAAAAAGTCCTCCTAAAGATTTAATTTTATCTTTATTAGTTTTCAGCTGATCGTCTGGAATAGATCCTTTTTTTCCACCAAGTTGAATATCAACCCCTCTTCCAGAAATACTTGTAGTTATAATTAAGGATTTTTCTTTTCCTGCATTTGCAATTATTTCAGCTTCATTTGCATGGTTTTTTGCATTTAGCACTACATGATTAATATTTTTCTTTTTTAATAAACTTGAATAAATTTCAGATTTATTAATACTTGATGTGAATACTAAGATTGGTTGTCCTAATTCATGACGTTCAATTATTTTTTTTATGATTGCATTATTTTTTTCACTTTCAGTTCTAAAAATTTGGTCGTTATAATCATTTCTGATCATTTCATTATTGGTTGGGATTATTACAACAGGTAAATTATAAATTTCAAAAAATTCCTCAGATTCAGTTGCTGCTGTACCTGTACAACCAGAAATTTTTTTGTAAAGTTTGAAATAGTTTTGATATGTAATCGATGCTAGAGTTTGGTTCTCTGCTTGAATTTCAATTTTTTCTTTAGCTTCTAAAGCTTGATGTAGACCATCACCAAATCTTCTGCCTTCAAGTATTCTACCTGTAAGCTCATCTATGATTTTTAAGCTTCCATCTTTTACAATATAATCTTTACCTTTTACAAACATATGGTTAGCACGTAAAGCTTGATTTACATGATGTACTAAATGTAAATTTTCAGGATCATAAAAGTTATTATTTTTTAAAATACCTGCATCTGAAAAAATTTTCTCAACATTATTGATTCCATTATTTGTTAAAAGAATATTTTTATCCTTTTCATCAATTTCATAATCTTCGCTTTTTAAAAGATTTATTAGTCTATCTATTGCAATATATTGAGCTGTTTTGTCTTCAGCAGATCCTGATATAACCAAAGGTGTTCTTGCTTCATCAATTAGACAGGAATCTATTTCATCAACAATTGCAAATGAATGCTCTCTTTGCACCATTTCATTTTCTGAAAATTTCATATTATCTCTTAGGTAATCAAATCCTAACTCACTGTTTGTTGCATAAGTAACATCACAATTATAATTTTTCTTACGCTCAAGATCATCTTGATCATTATTAATATAACCCGAGGATAAACCTAAAAAATTATATATTTGACCCATTTCAATAGAATCTCTTTTTGCCAAATAGTCATTGACCGTTACTATATGGACACCTTTTTCATCAAGTGCATTTAAATATGCAGCAAGTGTTATGGTTAAAGTTTTTCCTTCTCCAGTTCTCATCTCAGCAATTTTGCCCTGATGTAAAGCCACACCTCCGATTAACTGAACATTAAAATGTCTTTCATTTCTTGTTCTTTTGGCAGCCTCCCTTACTAAAGCAAAAGCTTCAGGAAGCAAGTCGTCTAAAGATTTTCCACTTTTTATCTGATTTTTAAATTCATTTGTTTTTTTTGGAAAGTCAGCATCATTTAAATTTTTAAAATCCTCCTCACGTAAGTTTATTTTTTCAACAATTTTACCAATTCTATCTAGCTCTTTTTGATTACTAGATTTGATAAATTTTGTTATTAAATTTAATGGGTTAAACATGACTATTTGATTTATTCTTTACTTATATTGTTTAATATATGTATTAAATAAATAATTTAAACAATATGGGAATTAATTTAACAAATTTTTTATCATCTCAATCAAAAAATACTAAAATGATTGATTTTCAAGACCTTGATCATCTAGATGGTCTTTCAATTTCAGTTGTTTCAGCAAATTTATATAAAGATATCAGAGATGATTTAACTATGTTTTATTTTAGAGAAGGAGCAAATTATGCTTCTGTTTATACACAGTCAAAAATAGTATCTGAAAATATAAAATGGAATATCAATCAAAGACCAAAAAAAATATATTCTCTAATTATAAATACAAGAAACGCTAATGCTTTCACTGGAAAACAAGGGTATGAAAGTTTAAAAAAAATAGCAGATTTAACCGCAAAACAATTAAATAAAAAACAAGAAGAAGACGAAGAATATCCTAAGAAGATTTCTATTAAAAATATAATTTTTGGTTGTACAGGTACTATTGGAGAAATTTTTCCATATGAAAAAATTTCTAATAATATTCCAAATTTAATAAAAAAAATTACTTATACCCAAAATAAATTTATTTGGATGAAGGCAGCACTTGCAATCATGACTACGGATACAAAGCCAAAATTAGCTATGGAGGAATGTTATATTGGAAGTGAAAAAGTAAAAATATATGGAATTGCTAAAGGTTCAGGAATGATACATCCAAATATGGCGACAACACTCGCGTATATATTTACTGATGCAACTTTATCTAATGACATTTTAGGTAAGCTATTAAAAAAAAATATAACCAATACATTTAATGCTATTTCTTGTGATGGAGATACTAGTACCAATGATATGGCAACTATCTTTGCAACAAATGAGGTAAAAAATTCTCAAGTAAAAAGTGTGAATGAAAATAAAATCAAAAATTTTGATAAAGCTTTAAATAATGTTCTTTTGAATTTGGCTAAAAGAGTTGTTTCAGATGGTGAAGGAGCATCAAAATTTATAACAATAAATGTTAACAAATGTAAAAATGAGATAGATGCAAAAAAAATTGCTTTCTCAGTTGCAAATTCTCCATTAGTAAAAACTGCAATTGCTGGAGAAGATCCAAATTGGGGACGAGTTATAATGGCAATCGGTAAAGCTGGGCCTAAAATTAATCTAAATAAATTATTAATTAAATTTGGAAATATAACAATTGTAGAAGGTGGAAAATTAAATCAAAGTTACGATGAAAAACAAACAGCGAATTATATGAAATCTGAAAATATAGAAATAAATATTGAAACTTTTACAGGAAAGAAAAACTTTACAGCTTTTACAATGGATTTAACAAAAAAATATATTGAAATTAATGCTGATTACAGAAGTTAACTTATTGAAAAATCAAATTGAATAATTAATTTAGAATTATGATCAAATATAAACTTTTCTGCAAAGAATGTGATTTTAAATTCGATAGTTGGTTTGCATCTTCTAATGAATATGAACGATTAAAAAAGAAAAAACTTTTAAATTGTCATAATTGTAATTCATTTAATGTTGAAAAAACAATTATGGCTCCTCAATTAATTAACAGTAAATCAAAACTAGATAAAAAAATAGACTTAGAAAAATATAATAAAGTTAAAAAAACTATAATTGGTTATCAAAAATTTATTAAAGAGAATTTTAAATATGTTGGAGATAATTTTGCTTTTGAGGCTAGATCAATTCATTATGATAGTAAAAAAAAATCAAAGGGCATTTATGGAAGCGCATCAAAACAAGATTTAAAAGAATTAAAAGAAGAGGGTATAGATGCTCAAATGATTCCTTGGATAGATGAGAATGAAAATTAGTTTTTAATAAACTTTCCTATATAATTTATAGATAAATCATTGGAAATATTCCATTCATCTTTCATAATATTAAAATTCATACCGTCTAATTTATTTAGAGATAAATTGTATTTCATTAAAATTTTTTTAAGATCCTCAGGTTTAACAAATTTTTCCCATTCGTGAGTTCCTATTGGCAGCCATCTTAATATATATTCTGCTCCAACTATTGCAAAAACATAAGACTTTAAAGTTTTATTTATTGTTGCAATAAACATTAGTCCATTTTTTTTTAAAAGTTTTGAGCAGGATTTTAAAAAAAAATCTATATCTTGGACATGTTCAACAATTTCCATATTTAAGATAACATCAAATTTTTTTTTAATCTCAAGTTTTTCAGGTGATGTGCATAAATAATTAATTTTTAATTTTTTTTTTTTTGAATGTAGTTTAGCAATTTTTATATTTTTATCAGATGCATCAATACCCGTTACATTTGCACCCATTCTAGACATTGGTTCAGATAATAATCCTCCACCACATCCAATATCTAAAATATTTATTCCATATAAAGGTTTAGATTTATTTTTTAATTTAAAATTATTAATAATATTTTCCTTTATATATTTAATTCTTATTGGATTAAATTTATGAAGTGGTTTAAATTTACCTTCTGGATCCCACCATTCATCGGCCATTTTAGAAAATTTATCTATTTCTTTTTTATTTACACTAGTCATTTAGATAAATAGTTGACATAATAATTTAGATGTATTTTATCCAATATTTATTAAATATTAATAATTAAAGCTAGCATGAAAACAGTTGTATTAAAATTTGGTGGAACATCTGTAGGAACCGTAGATAGAATTAAAAAGGTATGTAAAATAATTGCTTTTTACAAAAAGAATAGAAACAGAGTAGTTGTTGTTTCATCAGCGATGAGTGGTGTGACAAATGAATTGGTAAATAAATCTAAACTTATTAGTAACAATTTTGATAGAGCAGAATATGATGCATTGGTTTCAACCGGAGAACAAGTGTCATGCGCACTTATTGCAGGAAGATTAAAACATAATGGGTTTAGATCAAGATCCTGGACGTCTTGGCAATTACCCATTTTAACAGATGGTCCCCATTCATGTGCAAGAATTAGTTCAGTAGGTATAAAAGAACTAAATACATATATCAAGTCAGGTGGCATACCTATAATCACAGGCTTTCAAGGTATAAGCAATGATTTTAGAATTACCACTATAGGAAGAAGTGGATCTGACGCAACAGCAATTATGCTTGCAAAATTTATTAAAGCTGATGAGTGTATAATTTATACTGATGTAGATGGAGTTTATACTACAGACCCAAGGCAATATAAAAAAGCAAAAAAAATTAAAAAAATTTTTTATGATGAAATGTTAGAAATGGCATCTCTTGGCTCAAAAGTAATGCAGCCCACATCGGTTCAAGATGCTAAGTTAAATATGATTGATATCAAGGTCAAATCCTCCTTTGTTTCAAAGAGTGGAACTTTAATTACAGGTTCTAAAAAAAATTTTAGTAATAATATTATAACTGGAATTTCATCAACTAAAAATGATGCAAAGATCACAATTGTAGGTGTGAAAGATAAACCAGGGGTTGCTGCATCAATTTTTAAACCACTATCGAATAATCTTATAAATGTAGACATGGTAGTTCAAAATATTTCTTTAGATGGAAAAGAGACTGATCTAACATTTACAATAAAATCTGAAGATTTAAAAAAAACTGAAAAATTAATTAAACAAAATAAAAAAATATCTTTTAAAAAAATATCATTTGATAAAGGTGTTTCTAAAATTTCTATTATAGGTGTTGGTATGATAACTACTCCAGGAATAACATATAGGATGTTTCAGGCTCTAGCTTCAAAAAAAATTAATATTTTAGTAATTTCTACTTCTGAGATAAAAATTTCGGTTCTAGTTTCTGTTAAGCATGCTAAAAGAGCTATAGCAGCTTTACATAAAGAATTTAAATTAGACTGATTATAATGAGTGTAAGACCCTTTAGAGATATTAAAAGAAGAAAAACAAAAGTAATAAATGTTGGAAAAGTAAAAATTGGTGGTGAAAATCCTATTTCTGTTCAATCAATGACGAACACTTTAACCACTGATGTTAAAGCGACCATCAAACAAATAAATGATATAACAGAGGAAGGTGCAGATATTGTAAGAGTTTCTTGTCCTGATGAGAGCTCAACATTAGCACTAAAAGAAATTGTAAAACATGTCTCGATACCAGTAGTTGCAGATATTCATTTTCATTATAAAAGAGCTATTGAGGCAGCAGAAAATGGAGCTAGCTGCTTAAGAATTAATCCAGGAAATATTGGAGATACATCGAAGATACATGAGGTATTAAAAGCTGCAAAGAATAATAATTGTTCAATAAGGGTTGGGGTTAACGCAGGTTCATTAGAAAAAGATATTTTAGAAAAATTTAAAGAGCCTTGTCCAGAGGCTTTAGTAGAAAGTGCTCAGAGAAATATAAAAATTTTAGAGGATAAAGATTTTTTTAATTTCAAAATTAGTGTCAAATCGTCAGATGTATTTCTATCTATTGGAGCATACAGGCAGCTATCTAAAGTAACAGATTATCCTTTGCATATTGGAATTACAGAGGCAGGTAGCTTTGTTTCTGGTAGCATAAAATCATCTATTGGTCTTGGTAGTTTGTTGATGGATGGAATTGGAGACACAATAAGAATTTCCTTATCTGATAATCCAACTCAGGAAGTAAAAATAGGCAACGAAATATTAAAATCACTAAATTTGAGAAATAGAGGTGTGAAAATAATATCTTGTCCATCATGCGCAAGACAAGCATTTCAGGTGATTGATACGGTTAAAATTTTAGAAGAAAAATTATCGCATATTAAAACACCCATAACTCTATCCATTATTGGCTGTGTTGTTAACGGACCAGGAGAAGCGGCGATGACAGATATTGGAATTACAGGAGGGGGCAAAGGTAACAATATGCTTTATTTATCTGGTGTTCAGAATGAAAAAGTTTTAACTGAAGATATAGTCAACAAGGTAATTAGCGAAGTTGAGAAAAAAGCATCTGAACTAGAGAACTAATTATGATCCCCCTAAAAACGATCGAAGATCTAATAATAAAACATTCATCTTTAGAAAAAGATTTGTCTTCAGGTAAATTAGATAAGAATTTATTTGCAGAAAAATCAAAAGAGTATTCTGATGTAAATGAAGTAATTGAAAATGCCAAAAAATATATCTCATACGAGAATAACAAAAAAGAATTAGAAAAAATTTTGGAAGATAGTTCTACAGATAAAGAATTAAAAGACATGGCCGAATTAGAATTATCAGATTTAAAGGCTGATCACGAAATAAATGAAAAAAAATTGAAGTTATTTTTACTTCCTAAAGATGAGGCTGATAAAAAAAATGCAATCATAGAAATCAGAGCGGGTACTGGAGGATTGGAAGCTAGCTTATTTGCCTCAGATCTTTTTAAAATGTATGAAAAAGTAAGTCATAAAAAAAAATGGACTTTAGAATTAATATCAATATCTAGAAGTGATGCAGGTGGTTTAAAAGAAGTTATAGCATCTATAAAAGGCACAAATATATACTCGACCCTAAAATATGAGAGTGGAGTTCATAGAGTTCAAAGAGTACCTGATACTGAAACTCAAGGCAGAGTTCATACATCAGCTGCAACTGTAGCAGTTTTACCTGAAGCTGAAGAAGTTGATCTTAAAATAAATGAATCTGATTTAAGGATAGATGTTTTTAGAGCGGGAGGGCCTGGTGGTCAATCTGTTAATACAACTGATAGTGCTATTAGAATTACCCATATTCCAACTGGTTTAACTGTATCTCAACAAGATGAAAAATCACAACATAAAAATAAAGCAAAGGGTATGAAGATTTTAAGGGCAAGACTGTATGAATTAGAAAGATCTAGGATTGATGAAGAAAGATCTCAAGACAGAAAAACAAAAATAGGAACAGGAGATAGATCAGAGCGAATTAGAACTTATAATTTTCCTCAGGGAAGAGTAACTGATCATAGAATTAATTTAACTCTTCATAAATTAGAGGAATTTTTAGAAGGGGAAGCATTTGATGAGATGATTGAGTCATTAACATTACAAGCACAAGAAGATAGTTTAAATAATTTAAATTAAATGAATATTCAGTCAGCAGTAATTGAAGGAACTAATATTTTAAAAAATAGTTATGTTAAAACACCTCAGTTAGATACTGAAATTTTAATGGCAAAAGTTTTTAGTTCAAACCGTGAATATATTATTTTGAATCATCTCAAAAATTTAAGTGATTATAAGTTAGAGTATTTTAAAAGATTAATAAAAGAGCGTGCCAAAAGAAAACCAATTGCTTATATTTTAAATAAAAAATTTTTTTGGGATAGTGAATTTTACGTAGATGAAAATACTCTTATTCCAAGACCAGATACTGAAGTTATTATAGAGGAAATTTTGAGATTAACTAAATATAAAAATAAATTAAATATATTAGATATTGGAGTTGGATCCGGGTGTATTCTTTTGACTATTTTAAAAGAAAGAAAAAATTTTATTGGTACGGGTATAGATATTAGTAAAAAATCTCTAGATATATGTAAGATAAATGCGAAAAATTTTGATTTGAACGAAAGAACTAAATTTTATAAATCAGATATTGACAAATTTGCACTTGGCAAATATGATCTAATCGTATCAAATCCCCCTTATATTAGAAGTTGCGATTTAAAATATTTGGAGAGTGAAGTTGTTTATTATGAGCCAATATTAGCATTAGATGGTGGATTAGATGGTTTATCTCAAGTCAGAAAAATAATAAGTAGGTCATCTGAGTTGATAAAAAAAAATGGCAAATTTATTTTAGAGATTGGTTATGATCAAAAAAATAAAGTAATAAGATTGTTAAATAAAAAAGGTTTTTATATAAATAATACTATAAAAGATCTTGCGAATAACGATCGATGTATTGTTAGTACAAAAATATAATTAAAATAAATATATGGTTACATTTAGAAATAATAATAACGTTAGAAGAAACAATTTTAGAAGAAACGATAGAAATTTTAAAAGTAATGTGGATAGACCAAAATTCGGGTCCAATTACACAAATAATGATAATTTTAAAAGGAAAGCCCCAGGGCGAAATAATCAAAATGCTCCAAAGTTAATTGAAAAATATAATGATTTAGCAAGAGAAGCCTCTTCAGGAGGAGATAAAATATTATCTGAAAATTATCTTCAACATGCAGACCATTTTACAAGAGTCTTGAATGAACAAGAAAATTATAGAAAACAAAAATTTACAGAAAATAAGTCTTCTGAAACAGAAACATTTACAAAATCTAATGAATTAATAGATAAAGTAGAAGATAAAGTTGTAGCAGAAATCAAAACTGCAAGTAAAGAAAAATCAGAAGTAAATTAGTTTAAACCAATAATTTTTTCTGACTTCAGAACATCTAATTTAATTTTATTAGTTTCAAATAATTTTCTTTTTTCTCCTTTTAAAATTTTACCCGAGGGAAGTTTTAATTTTTGAGAATTAACTCTTTTTCCATTAACAATTACTTCATAGTGTAAATGTGGACCTGTGGATTTTCCAGTAGATCCAACGTAGCCAATTACTTGACCTTGTTTTACTCTTATCCCACTCTTTATCCCACGTGCAAATTTAGACATGTGTGCATAAACTGTTTGATAAGTTGAGTTGTGTTTAATTTTTACACAGTTTCCTCCTCCACCACACCAGCCAGCTTTTTGAATTACACCATCTCCAGATGCCATAATTGGAGTTCCTTTAGGTGCAGCAAAATCTGTTCCTCTATGCATTTTATTAAATCCATCAATTGGATGTTTTCTCATTCCAAATGATGAGGATAATCTTGCACCATTAATAGGTGTCTTCATTAATGCTTTTTGAACACTTTTTCCATTTTTATCGTAATGACCTTCGCTACCCTCTTCATTAAAAAAATATAAAGAATTATCTTGACCGCTTAACTCAAGATTTGCGTAAAGAATTTCTCCTGTTTCAATTATTTTATTATTTTTATCAATAAAAACTTCATACATGATTTGAAATTTGTCTTGTTTTCTTATATCTCTTTGAAAGTCTACTTGAAAACCATAAATTCTAGCAAATTCAATTATAGTGTTTGCTGGTATGTTTTGATCAATAGCTGCTTTATATAAACTTTGTAAAATCATATTTTCTTTATAAATAATTTTTTTATCTAATTTTAAAGTTACAATTTCTTGATTAAATTTTTTATTTTGATTTTCTCTTGATAAATAAATTTTTTCGGTTTTTGAAATTTGAAAAATAAATTCTTTAATTTTATTTGTAGTTTGATCTAAATTGATTTGAATTTCTTGATTTGTATTAAGTTTATTAACGTTAATTTTTTTTAAAAGGCTTTCTTTAATAGCTCTAATCTCTTCTTTGTCGATTGAATAACTTTCTAATATTTTATCAAAAGTTTCACC
>CACDTB010000022.1 GCA_902555535.1 uncultured Pelagibacteraceae bacterium
AATTGATTCTGGAGACGTATTATTTAATGATGAAAATATAACTCATGATCAACCTGCTTCAAGAGATGTGTCTTTTGTTTTTCAACAATATTCTCTTTATCCTCATTATACTGTTTATGAAAATCTTGCTTTTCCTTTGAGGTCTCCAATGAGAAAACTTCCTGAGGAAGAAATAAAAAATAAAGTAGAGAAAATTGCTGAAATGCTGAGAATTACAAACAAATTAAAAAATAAAGCAACTGAACTTTCTGGTGGAGAAATGCAAAGGGTAGCTATTGGTAGAGCTCTAGTTCGTGAACCAAATATTTATTTAATGGATGAGCCACTATCATCATTAGATGCCAAACTAAGAGAAAACCTTAGAGTTGAATTGAAAAATATTCAATTAAATCTAAATGCTACTATATTGTATGTTACACATGATCAGGCTGAAGCAACAACATTGGCAGATAAAATTGGAGTATTAAAAGAAGGCAAAATTGTTCAAATTGGAACTCCTGAAGAAATTTATGAAAATCCAAATTCAATTTATGTATCCCAAAGATTGGGGTCACCAAAAATAAATATTTTACCTGGTTATTTATTTAAACTAGATAACAACATACCAAAAATTGGACTTAGACCAGAAAATATAGAGTTAGGTGATGGACCTTATGAAGGAAAGGTTGTTTCTGTAGAAAATTTAGGTTCAGAGACTGTTGTGGCAATTAATTTTCAAGACAATGAAATATTAGCTTCAATTCAGGGTAGTTATAAATCATCAATTAATGAAAAAATTAATTTTGACATTAATATAAATAAAGTTTTAAAATTTGATAACGGAGACCAAAGGATATATGAGCGTTAATTTTTTAATTTCTCAAGCAAAAAATATTCAAATAGTCATTGATGAAAATGCAGCAGAAATTGAAGCACTTGATCAAAATATTGGAGATGGGGATCATATATTTAATGTGCAAAGAGGTCTTAAGTTAGTAGTTGAGCTTGAAGATGATATTAAAAACCTACCTTTGCAAAAAGGTTTAAATATGATTGCTATGAAAGTCTTGTCAGGTATTGGTGGTTCTTCTGGAGCTTTGTTTGGAACTTTTTTTATGTCTATGGCTAAAACACCAGATCTAGATAAAGATATAGATTTTAACAAAGCATGCGAAATGGTTATAACGGGAATTAATGCAATGAAGGAAAGAGGAAAAGCTGATGTTGGAGAAAAAACAATGATGGATGTTTTAATTCCAGTATCAGAAAAACTGAATGAATTAAAAAGTGGTAATACAGACATGAAAGAAGGGTTAAGTGAGATAATAAAAATTGCTGAAGATAGAATGTTGGGAACAAAAGACATGCTTGCTACCAAAGGTAGAGCTTCATTTTTAGGAGAACGCGCCAAAGGTCATATAGATCCAGGAGCTCGTTCATCACAACTTATAATCGATACAATATGCAAATCACTAATTAATAAATAGGAGGAAATATGAAAAAATTTATAAATAATGTTGATGATTTTTTAAAAGAAAGTCTTAATGGATTTGGTAAAGCGCATAGTGATATAATTAATGTAAATTTTGATCCAAACTTCATTTCTAGAAAGACAAAAACTAAAGAAGGAAAAGTATCTTTAATTTCAGGTGGAGGAAGTGGACATGAACCGATGCACGGTGGTTTTGTTGGTCATGGAATGTTAGATGCAGCATGTCCAGGTTTTGTTTTTTCAGCACCTACTCCAGATCAAATGCAAGCTGCTGCTGAAAATGTGGATAGCGGAGCTGGTGTTTTATTCATAGTTAAAAATTATTCTGGGGATATTATGAATTTTCAAATGGGTGCAGAAATGTACTCAGGTAAAAATGATAGTATCATTACTAATGACGATGTGGCTGTTGAAGACTCTACGTTCACAACTGGTAGAAGAGGTGTAGCTGCAACAGTTTTGGTCGAAAAGATTGTTGGATCACTAGCTGAGAATGGAGGTTCGTTAGAAGAATGTAAAAAACTTGGTGAAAAAGTAAACAAAAACTCTGGAACTATGGGTGTTGCTTTTACTAGTTGTACAGTTCCTGCTGCAGGCAAACCAACTTTTGATATTGGAAATGATGAAATGGAATTTGGAGTAGGTATACACGGTGAACCCGGAAGAAAGAGAGAAAAAATTCAACCATCAAAAATAATAATTAACAATATGCTGGAAGCTATACTTGATGATTTAAAACCACAAAAAAATGAAAAGACGCTTTTATTTGTAAATGGTATGGGCGGAACTCCTCTTACTGAATTATATTTAGTATACAATGATGCTTGTGAAATTTTAAAATCTAAAGGAATTGAAATCACAAGAAGTTTGGTTGGCAATTATTGCACATCACTTGAAATGCAAGGAGCATCGATAACACTCTTAAAATGTGATGAGGAAATTTTAAAAAATTGGGATGCACCTGTTCATACTGCAGCCATGCGTTGGGGAATGTAGAAATTGATAACTTGATGAGTTTTCTTTACGTGGAACTATATCAACGAAGTAATTAAAATGTCTGAAATTATAGCATTTATTGGTGTTGGAAACATGGGCTGTCCAATGGCTGAAAATTTAATGAAAGCAGGTAAAAATGTTAAGGTTTTTGATGTTTCAAAAAAAATGTTGGATGTTGCTAAAGATAAAAACCTTGAAACGGTTGAAGATATAAACGATTTAATTACAGGTGATATTACAACAGTTATTACAATGCTTCCAGAAGGCAAACATTCTAAGGAGGTTTATTTAGGAGAAAACGGAATTATAAATAAAGTTTCAAAAAGTTGTTTACTAATTGATTGTTCAACAATTGATATTCAAACCTCTATTGAGATTGGAAATAAAGCAACAGAAATAGGAATTAAAATGATTGATGCTCCAGTTAGTGGTGGGGTAATGGGGGCCCAAAAAGCTACGTTAAATATTATGGTTGGAGGATCAAAAGAAGCATTTGGAAAAGCGCTTCCTTTGTTAAAAATTATGGGAAAAAATATATTTCATGCAGGTGACTTAGGTAGTGGTAATGGTGCTAAGATTTGTAACAATATGGCCCTAGGAATTGCAATGATTGCAGCCTCAGAGTCATTAATGTTAGCTAAAAGATTAAATATAGATATTAAAAAAGTTCATGAGATCATGAAAAATGCATCAGGTAATAGTTGGCCAATTTCTGTTTATCCACCCTTACCAGGTTTAATTGATAACACACCATCAAATAATAATTATCGTCCAGGTTTCTCTGCAGGAATGATGAATAAAGATCTTAAACTTGCAAATGATTGTGCAAAAAGTGTAAATGCAGAAACACCATTAGGAAAAATGGCTCTAGAAATTTATGATCAATTTTGTAAAGAAGGAAATAACGACAAAGATTTTTCAGCGATTTCAAAAGTTATAGGCGGAAGTGCATGGGACTATCCAATTGATTAAAAAAAAATTAAAATTCAACTTTAAATTGAAAAAAATTCTACCTTTGGTTTAATTGTGACAATCTGTACTTCTTTTTAGAAAGACTCTAATCACAATCTATGTTTTATTTTATTAGTTAATTAACTAAGAGGAGAATAAATGATTAAGAGTAAAAAATCATTGAAAGGTTCTAAAACCCTTTCAAGAAGAAAGTTCTTCAAAGCAGCAGCAGCAACTGGTGCAGCAGCAGCTACAGCAGTAGCAATGCCAAATGTTGCTTTTGGTGCCCCATTAACATTAAAGATGCAAGCAGCTTGGCCTTCAGGCGCTAACATCTTTTTTGAAATGGCAGGAGATTATGCAAAAATGGTTAGCGACATGTCTAACGGTGAATTGAAGATTGATCTTCAACCAGTTGGAGCAGTTGTTAAAACTTCAGAAATTGGTCAAGCGGTAAGTTCCGGAGTAGTAGATATGGGTCACTGGGTGACGGCATATTGGTACGGAAAAAATCCTGCTGCATCACTTTTTGGAACAGGACCATCATATGGAATGTCATCTCAAGAAGTAATGGGATGGATAGAGTATGGCGGAGGAAGAGCTTTATATGATGAAGCTGTAAAAAGTGTAGGATTTAACTACTACGGTATGTTCCATATGCCAATGCCAGCACAACCATTTGGTTGGTTTAAAAAGAATGTAACTAAAGTATCTGATGTTAAAGGTATGAAGTATAGAACAGTTGGTCTAGCAACTAACGTTTTAACTGCTATGGGAATGGTTGTAAGACAATTACCAGGTGGTGAGATTCAGCCAGCTATGAAAACTGGTTTAATTGATGCTGCAGAGTTTAACAACCCTACATCAGACTCACAGTTTGGAATGCAAGATGTCTCACAACATTACCACTTAGGAAGTTTCCACCAATCTCAGGAAATGTTTGAAGTTCCGGTAAACAAAAAGAGATTTGACAGCCTTTCACCTGCTCATCAAGCTATCTTGAAGAACGCTGCTTACGCTGCTAACTCAGATAACTACTTCAAAGCGTTAGTTAGATATTCTGCTGACCTAGCGAAGTTGATGAACGAGCATAAGGTAAATGTTTACCAAACTTCTGATGCTATCTTAGCTGAGCAATTAAAAGGTTGGGATAAAATCGTTGCTGAGTTTTCTGGTAAGGATGCTTTCTTTAAGAAAGTAGTAGACTCACAAAAAGCATACGCTAAGAGAACAATGAAGTATCTGTTGATGAATCAACCGAACTACAAATTAGCTTATGAAAATGAGTTTGGACCAATTGAAAAAGTTAAAATCTAATTAACTTTATAATTATTATAAAAGGGGGTTTAAAAACCCCCTTTTTTTTTAGCTAAATTTAATATACTTTTCTATGATGAATTCTTTCATTAAATTTGCTGATACTTTAAGCACTTCAATGGGAAAAGCTTTTTCCTGGTGTATTGTAATTTTAATGGGAGGAACGGTTTACGAAGTAGTAATGGCTTACGTTTTTAATAAGCCAACTTTGTGGAATTTTGATTTTAGTATGCAGATGTATGGTGCAATACTAATGATGTCAGGTGCATACTGTTTGGCTACAGAGGCTCATGTAAGAGGTGATGTAATTTATAGATTATTTAGTCAAAAAATTCAGGCCTGGATTGATCTAGTACTTTATTTTATATTCTTTTTTCCTGGTGTAGTGGCTTTAGCTTTTTATGGTTACGAATATGCAGCTTTGGCCTGGAAAATAAAAGAAACTAGCTGGAGTAGTCCTGCGCAGATTCAAATTTATATGGTTAAAACCATGATACCTGCTGCAGGAACTTTGCTGGTAATTCAAGGAATTGCAGAAGTTTTTAGATCTTTAATTTGTATTAGAACAGGACAATGGCCAGCAAGAATGGTTGTTGCTGAAGAAACGGAACAAATGTTAATGAGAACATCACAACAGGAAGATAAAAATAATGTTATTTAGTCTTACAAACCCAGAAGTAGCAATTTTAATGATGGGCATATTTCTATTCGCAGTGCTTTTAGGTTTCCCAATAGCTTTCACATTAATGGCAATGGGAATTGGTTTTGGATATTACGCTTATTACGATGCTACTATGATGGAGCATATTTTTGATAACAGAATTTTTCAGTTATTCGTTCAAAATACTTATACAGTTATGGATAATAATGTACTTACAGCTGTACCATTATTTTTATTTATGGGTTATCTGGTTGAAAGAGCAGGAATAGTTGCAAAACTATTTTTTGCAATAAGATTAGCTGCTCATAGACTTCCTGCATCGATGGCTGTAGCAGCTTTGATTACTTGTACTTTATTTTCTACGGCGACAGGAATTATTGGAGCAGTAGTTACTCTGATGGGGTTACTAGCCTGGCCTGCGATGGTAAAAGCTGGTTATGATAAAAAATTTGCCTCAGGAATAATTTGCTCTGGTGGATGTTTGGGTATTTTGATCCCTCCAAGTATAATGTTAATTGTTTATTCAGTAATTGCTCAATTATCACCTTTAAGACTTTTTGCAGCTGCGATATTTCCAGGACTATTATTAGCCGGTCTTTATATTGCTTATGCAGTTACAAGAGCTTGGTTAAACCCATCGATAGCACCAAGACCACCGAAAGAAGATATCCCACCAACAGGTGAAATTTTAAAAGAGGTATTAGTTTCTTTTGTCCCTTTATTTGGATTAATTATGTTAGTTTTAGGAACAATACTGGCTGGAATAGCTACACCAGCTGAAGCTGCAGCAGCAGGAGCATTTGGGGCCTTAATTCTATCTTGGTTTTATAAAACGTTAAAATGGCAAAATTTTAAAGAGTCAGTATTTTTAACTGCAAAAACAACTGCAATGATTATGTGGTTGTTTATTGGTTCTTGGACTTTTTCATCTGTATTTTCATATCTGGGTGGACATGAAATATTTGAGCATTTTTTCACATCAATAAATATTTCAACTTGGCAATTTTTAGTAATTACACAAATTATAATTTTTCTTTTAGGTTGGCCTCTTGAATGGACAGAAATTTTAATTATTTTTGTACCAATATTTTTACCTTTGCTAGAAGTTTTCGGTGTTAATCCATATTTCTTTGCAATGTTAATTGCATTAAATTTACAAACATCTTTTTTAACCCCACCGATGGCAATGTCGGCATATTATCTAAAAGGTGTGCAAAAAACTAATGTTGAGCTTTTAGATATCTTTAGAGGAATTATGCCTTTCTTAGCAATTGTTATTTTTGCAATGTTTTTAATGTACATGTTTCCAGCAATAGCCTTATGGTTGCCTGAAACATTATTTGCAAATTAAATGATAGATATTTTTTCTTTAAAAGTTGAGGAAATCGCTTCAAAAATAAAAGATGCACAACTGACTTCTGTTGAATTATGTGAGAAGTATATTGAAAGAATAAATAAATTTGAAAAAGATGTTAAGGCTTGGGCACATTTTGATAAAAAACTTTTACTAGAAAAGGCTGCAGAGGCTGACGAATACAGAAGATCAGGAAAACCCATCGGTCCTTTGCATGGTATCCCTATAGCTGTGAAAGATATTGTTGGAACAGTCGATATGCCAACAGAATGTGGAACAGTTATAAGGAAAGGAAAATCTTATTCGCAAAATGCAGAAATCATCGATTTGCTTTTAGCAGCTGGTGCAATTGTAATGGGCAAAACTGCTACTGCTGAATTAGCTTATCTTGGTCCACCAAAAACAACTAATCCGCATGATCATTCTAGAACTCCAGGCGGTTCATCGAGTGGATCTGCTGCTGCAGTTGCATCATTTATGGCACCTTTATCAATAGGATCGCAAACAGGTGGTTCAGTTATAAGACCTGCATCTTACTGTGGAGTTGTAGGTTATAAACCAACCTATGGATTGATTTCGAGAAACGGAGCACTTAAAACCTCTGAAAAATTGGATCACATAGGTGTATTTGGAAGAACAGTTGAAGATGTTGCGCTACTTGCAAAAGTTTTGATAAAAAAAGATAAATTTGACAGCGCAACTGTTTACTATTCGGCTGATGGTATACTTGAAGAAACAAAAAAAGGACCATTGTTTGAACCAAAGTTTATTTTTTATAAAACAGAGTATTGGAAAAATATTGAAAAAAAATCTAAAGAAGCTTTTGAATATTTTATCAAATCTTTTAAAAAAAATATCGAAATTTTCGATACACCCTCATATTTCAAAGATATCCATAAATATCATCAGATTATTTATGAAACAGATTTAGCAAATAATTTCGGATTATATTATAAAAAATATAAAAAAAAATTGTCTAAGCCTATGCAGGATGCAATTGTTAAAGGTAATAAACATTCAGCTAAAGAGTATGCTGAAGCTATAGATTTTATGAAAAGAAGTTATGAATCTTATGAAGAAGTATTTGAGGATTATCACGGTGTATTATCACCTTCTAGTCCTGGTGTTGCTCCTAAAAGCTTGAAGAGTACTGGCTCTGCGGAATTTAATAAAGTATGGTCCTATTTAGGAACTCCATGCATTTCTCTGCCTTTATTACAAGGAGAAGGCAAAATGCCATTAGGTGTTCAATTAATAGGTGCAAAATTTGATGATCATAGATTTTTAGGTGTTGCTAATTGGCTAGAAAAGGAATGTAATAATTAAATGCATAAGTTTACAGTTTTTTTAGGAACATTACTCGCTACTGCATTCTTGGTTGGCTTGGCTACTACTCTTACAAGATCAACTATGATCGGTTTTTTTGATGTATTGCCTGTTTATATTTTGATGGCAATTGCAATCTTCATGATGATCTATGAAGCCTTTTTTGATAAAAAATAATTTTAATCAATCTAAAATTTACTACCTCAGATTGTAATACAATACATTAAAGTTATTTTAATCTAGACTTAAACGCACATTTGTAATTTACTCTGTACAGTTAATTAACAAAGAAGAGGAGATACTAATGATTAAAGAAAAAAAATCATTGAAGGCTTCAAAGTCGCCTTCAAGACGTAAGTTCTTTAAAACTGCTGCTGCAACTGGAGTTGCTGCTGTAGCTGCATCATCTTTAGCCGCTCCAGCTGTTGCTGCAGAAAGAGTGGAAGCAGCAATGGTAGCTACTTGGCCAAGAGATTTTCCAGGCCTAGGTACTGGTGCACAAAGACTTGCAAAAAGAATAGCTGATATGAGTGATGGTAGAATTCAAGTTACTTATTATGCTGCAAACGAGCGAGTTAAAGCATTTGACTCATTTGATGAAGTTGCTTCTGGTAATTCACAAATGTATCATGGCGCAGATTACTATTGGGTTAAAAAACACCCAGCTTTTGGATACTTTACTGCTTGTCCTTTTGGTTTCACGTATTCTGAAATTAATGCGTGGATACACCATGGTGGTGGGCAAGAACTTTGGGATGAGTTAACTGATGATTTTGGTACTCAAAGTTTTATAGCTGGAAATACTGGAGTCCAAATGGGTGGTTGGTTTAATAAAAAAATTAGATCAGCTAATGACCTTAAAGGTTTAAAAATGCGTATGCCAGGATTAGGCGGACAAGTTCTAGGAAAACTAGGTGGTTCCCCAATTTCACTTCCTGGTGGACAAATTTACGAAAACCTTGTTTCAGGTGCAATTGATGCAACTGAATGGGTAGGTCCATGGAATGATGAAGCTATGAAGTTTCATGAAGCAGCTAAGTACTATTACTACCCTGGTATGCATGAACCCGGTTCAATGTTAGCATGTGGTGTTAATAAATCTTGGTTTACAAGTTTAACTAAATCAGACCAAACAATAATTAAAACTGCTTGTGCATGGGCAGATGAAATTACAATGGCTGAGTACAATGCTAAGAATGGTGCTGCATTAGCAAGACTAGTAAATGAAAATGGTGTTAAACTTGAGAAGTTTAATGACAAAGTTTATGATGCTTTTGCTAAAGGTGCGGAAGAAGTGTATGATGAAGTTCAACAACACAGCGAGCTTGCTGCAAGAGTGCACAAAGCATTCATTAAAGCAAGAAAAGAAATTGGTGCTTGGACTAACTTGTCAGACTCTCCATACATCAGTCAAAGAAATAGAGCTTTAGGAATTAGCTAAAGTTAGTTTTGATTAATTAAAAATTAGGGCCCTTTTTAGGGCCCTTTTTAATAAATTAGAAATTCATTTAAGTTATGTATTTAAAAAACAATTTACCTATAATAATTAGAATATTTAGCTACTCAATATTAGCTACTACTTTTGTTTTTTTATTTAATAACGTTTTAACAGTTTGGTTTGATTGGCCTGGTGTAAAAAGTTTATTTTCTCATTATGGTTTGTTTGGATTTAAAAAATTAAGTAAACCATTGGAAGACACAGTTTTGACTTTTGCGTACTTTCAACTGTTCTTTTATTTAGTTTCTATATTGTTGTCAATTTTTTATGTAAATAGATCAATAAAACAAACATTAACAGCAGATTCAGAAATTTTAAATAAATTTACTGCATATATAATTCGTTCATCTTTTTGGGCAGTTTTGATTGTTGGAATTGCAGATTTAATAATATCGTTTTTAGTTGTTGAAAAATTAGTTGAACCATTACTAGGGGAATATTTAAAAATTAAATTAGTAGTTCCAGCTTTTAGGATTACGTTTGTTCATTTTCCATTAATCTTACTTTCATTTGTAGTTGGATATTTTACTAGATCCGTAGGTTTTATTTGGTTAGCGGTACTTGTTGTAGGAAGTGAATTTTTTATAGTTTTATCGAGATTTATTTTTGAGTATGAACAAGCATTTCAAGGAGATCTAGTCCGATTTTGGTATTCTGCTCTTTATCTTTTTGCAAGTGCCTATGCTTTAATTCATGAGGGGCACGTCAGAGTTGATGTTTTATACACAGGTTTTAGTGAACGTAAAAAAGCATGGACTAATTCAATAGGGTCATTGATTTTAGGCATACCTTTATGTCTCATAGTTTTATTTTTGGGCATGGGAGGAAAAGCAAGCATTATTAATGGTCCGGTTATTTCTTTTGAAATTACCCAACAAGGATCTAATGGATTATATTTGCTTTATTTGATGGCAGTATATTTGGCTGTATTTGCTGTCTCAATGTTAATTCAATTTACAAGTTATTTTATGAGCAGTAGTGACAAACTTTTGAAAAATTAAATTATGGAACATTTATTTCTAGGTTTACTTGTAATTATAATGATAGGAGCATTGGCTTCAGGTTTTCCAGTAGCTTTTGCTTTACCTGGTTCAGCAATTATTTCAATAGGTCTTGCAGCCTTTTTTGGATATCTTTTTGAAGGAGATGTAAGTTCTTATTTCGCAACCGATGGTCCTAAAGAATGGTTGACTGCTGGGATTACTAATTTCAGGAGTAATTATTGGGATGTAGAAACAGATACTTTAATTGCAATCCCGCTATTTATTTTTATGGGGATTATGCTCCAAAAATCTAAGATTGCAGAGGATCTATTAGTTACAATGGGGCAACTGTTTGGTCCAATTCCAGGAGGATTGGGTATTTCAGTAATTTTTGTTGGAGCATTACTTGCAGCAACTACAGGTATAGTTGGAGCAACGGTTATTGCCATGGGACTAATTTCATTACCAACTATGTTAAATAATAAATATGACAAAAGTCTTGCAAGTGGTATCGTTTGCTCATCAGGAACTTTGGGTCAAATAATACCTCCATCAATTGTTTTAATTATTATTGCTGACCAGTTAGCTAGTGCGGCTGATGTAGCTAATACAATTCGACAGACAGATTATAAAATTTTAACAGGGGAATTTAATATGCCTGGAGAGTTTAGAGTAGGCTCTACTAGCGCTGGCGATATGTTTTTAGGAGCGTTGTTACCTGGATTAGTTTTGGTTGGGTTATATATGTTATATGTTTTTGTTTATGCAAGAATAAATCCAAAAGCTGCACCACCAGTAACATTTAAAGGAAGTTTTGATTTTAAATTTTGGATAAAAGTTATTGGGGTAATAATTCCACCTCTTGCCTTAATATTTGCTGTGCTTGGATCTATATTAATGGGTATCGCCACAGTAAATCAAGCTGGTTCTATTGGAGCAATTGGAGCAACTATGATGGCAGGTTACCGTCTTCATAAGGGTAGGAAAGATGCATATTACCCAATAATAATTTCAGTTGTTTCAGTAATACCTATATTTATTCTCGCAAAGAATTATAATTTAAATATTAAGGCTGTTGATACTAGAGATTTAACAGCAATATTGATTACAGGATTTTTCACATTTACGTTTTTAATTGGAATTATATGGAGTTTTTGGAGATCATATAAGATCGACAATGTCTTGAAAGAAGTTGTTACAGAAACATGCGTAACTACTTCAATGGTATTTATAATTCTTTTAGGTGCAGCAATGTTAACTTCTGGTTTTAGAGCTTTTGGAGGCGAAGAGTTAGTAAGAGACTTTCTACAAGATTTACCAGGAGGATTTTGGACACAGTTTATTGTTGTAATGGCAGTAATCTTTTTATTAGGGTTCTTTCTTGATTTTATTGAAATTGCGGTAGTCGTTGTTCCAATTATTGCACCAATATTATTAGCCGAACCAGGTGCAAATGTAAGTGCAATTTGGCTAGGAGTTATGATAGGAGTTAATTTACAAACATCTTTTTTAACGCCACCATTTGGGTTTGCATTATTTTACTTAAAAGGAGTTGCATCTAAATTAGTTTCTACTTTGAATATATGGAAAGGAGTTGTTCCTTTTATAATTCTTCAACTCATTGGTCTTGGAATTGTTGGTTTTTATCCGTCATTAGTAAACTATTTGCCAGCACGTACTTATTTGACCTCCAATGTTGCTCCACCACCAATGAATCCAAAATTACAATACTGCCTACAAGAGTATAAATTTGCTATTTATAATAATAATGAAAGTCAAATTAAAAGTGCAATAAATAATTTTCAAAAACTAGTGCCTGCAAATTTGCCAGTAGATAAACTAGATATATTTGAAGAACATTTTGATAATGCACTTGGAACTTTTTCAATAGTTAAAAAACTTCAAA
>CACDTB010000023.1 GCA_902555535.1 uncultured Pelagibacteraceae bacterium
TAGATGAGCCAATTGTAGAACTTGAGACAGATAAAGTAAATTTGGAGGTGCCATCACCGATTACTGGGGTTTTAACTGAGATAAATTCAAAAGATGGTTCAGTAGTTGAAGTAGGAGCATTGCTAGGTTCTGTATCAGAAGAAGGTGGAGCGGTTAAATCTGCGCTGAAAAACAGTGAAGAAATCAAGAAAGAGAAAATTGTTCCTGTTGAGAGCAATGTAATAAAATTAGATGCGAATAAAAAAGAACCAAAAGTATTTGAAAAAAAAGAGATCGAAAAACCCAAAGAAAAACCTTTGGTTTTAACTAAGGAAGTTAAACCTGATGTTGCTCCAAAAAGAGATGTTAATCCAACCTTGTCTCCTGCAGTGAGAAAAATAGTAACTGAAAATAATATTGATATTAATTCAATTCAAGGTTCAGGAAAAGATGGGAGAGTTTTAAAAGGAGATTTAATAAGTTTGATGGGTGCGAATCCAAAACCATCTGAAAGAAAAATTCAATATGGAGAAGAAGAACGAATTAAAATGACTAGGTTGAGACAGACTATTGCAAAAAGATTAAAGCAAGCTCAAGAGAATGCCGCTATTTTAACAACATTTAACGAAGTAGATATGAGTGGCGTAATAGAAATGAGGAAAGAAAATCAAGAGGATTTCCAATCTCGTTATGGAATAAAATTAGGATTTATGTCTTTTTTTGTTAAAGCATGTGTAGTTGCCTTAAAAAATTTCCCTGCTGTGAATGCTGAAATAGATGGTGATGAGATAATATATAAAAACTATTACAATATTAGTTTTGCTGTTGGAACAGATAAAGGCTTGGTTGTTCCGGTTTTAAGAAATACAGATGAATTATCTTTTGCTGATATAGAAAAAAATATTAAAGAAATTTCAGAAAAAGCACGAGATGGAAAATTAAATATTGAAGACCTTCAGGGAGGAACATTTACAATAAGTAATGGAGGTGTGTATGGGTCTATGCTTTCAACACCAATACTAAATTTACCTCAATCAGGTGTGTTAGGCATGCATAATATAGTAGAAAGACCTGTTGTTGTAGATGGTGAAATCAAAATAAGACCAATTATGTACTTAGCTTTATCATATGATCATAGAATTATTGATGGAAAAGAATCTGTATCTTTCCTTAAAATGATTAAAGAAAACTTAGAAGACCCTAGAAGGTTGTTTTTAGATATTTAAATGTTAGAAAAATTTCAAGCTACAGTTATTGGAGGTGGACCAGGTGGTTATGTGTGTGCGATCAGACTTGCTCAATTAGGATTAAAAACTGCATGTATAGAATCTAGAGGGTCTTTGGGAGGTACTTGTTTAAATGTTGGTTGTATCCCATCAAAAAGCTTACTTAATTTATCTGAAGAATTTCATAAAGTAAAAAGCTTAGCAAATAAAGGTATTGAAGTTGGTGAAGTAAAATTAAATTTAGACAAAATGATGAAAAGCAAAGATAAAGCTGTAACAGTTCTTACAAAAGGTGTTGAATTTCTTTTGAAAAAAAACAAAGTTACTTACTTTAAAGGACATGGAAGTTTTAAATCTAAAAATGAAATTTTAATAAAGGATGAAAAAAATAAAGAAACAATCATCCAAACAGAAAAAACAGTTATTGCCACAGGATCAGTTCCAGTTTCATTACCAGGGATTGAAATAGATGAGAAAATAATTGTTTCGTCAACAGGTGCTTTAAAATTAGAAAAGGTACCTAAGAAAATGGTAGTTGTAGGAGGAGGCTATATAGGATTAGAGATGGGATCTGTATGGTCAAGACTTGGAGCAGAGGTGAAAGTTGTTGAATTTTTAGATCATATTACACCTGGAATGGATAAAGAAATCTCCTCAGAATTTATGAAAATTTTAAAAAAACAGGGAATTAAATTTAATATGCAAAATAAAGTTGAAAAAATTAAAAAAAATGCATCAGGTGCAGTAGTTTTAACAGTAGATAAAGATGGTAATAAAAATAATTTTGAGTGTGATATTGTTTTAATCTCTGTTGGGAGAAAACCTAATACAGATGGTTTAAATTTAGAATCTGTAGGAGTAGATCTCGATGAAAGAAATAGAATTAAAACTGATAAAAACTTTAAGACAAACGTTAAAAATATTTATGCAATAGGCGATGTAATTGTTGGTCCAATGCTCGCACATAAAGCAGAGGACGAAGGTATAGCGGTTGCAGAAAATATAGTTGGTCAATCTGGGCATGTAAATTACGATACAATCCCAGGAGTAATTTATACAACACCAGAAGTAGCATCAATCGGTAAAACTGAGGAACAATTAAAAGAATTAAATAAAAAATATAAAGTAGGGAAATTTTCGTTTATGGCTAATTCAAGAGCTAAGGCCATAGATGATGCAGAAGGTTTTGTTAAAATTTTAGCTGATGAGCAAACAGATAAAGTATTAGGCGCACATATAATTGGACCTCATGCAGGAGAATTAATTGCAGAGATCGGTATTGCAATGGAATTTGGTGCAAGTGCAGAAGATATTGCCCGAACTTGTCATGCACACCCAACGTTTTCTGAAGCAGTTAAAGAAGCTGCTTTATCAGTAGATAAAAGAGCAATACACTCTTAATTTTTTTTCATATTATAAAAATATGAAATATCCGATTCTTGTGCCAAATATTTTTAATCATCCATTTACTTATGAAAGTAGTTTAAATCTTAAAGTTGGTGATTATGTAATGGTACCTTTTGGAAAATCAAAAATTACCGGTGTTGTTTGGGACGAATTTGAAAAAAATAATAATAAAAATTTTAAGACTAAAAATGTAATTAAGAAATTAGACGTTACTCCGTTAAAAAAAAATACAATAAATTTTTTAAATTGGTTTGCAGAATATAATCTTATCCCAAAGGGTATGGCATTAAAGTTAGTACTCTTAAGTAGTAATGCGGTAGAGAACAAAGAAACTCAATTTTATCAAATATTTGATAGCAAAATTAAACAAAACATAATCAAGCTATCTAGTGATCAAAATAAATCTCTAAAAAAAATGAATGTCTCAAATAAAAAATTTAGAGTTCATGTTTTGCAAGGCACAACTGGATCAGGTAAAACTTTAGTTTATTTTGAAGCGTTAAAACCTTTGATAGAGAAGGGTTTTCAAGGATTAATTTTGTTACCAGAAATTGGTCTAACCAGTCAGTTTGAGCAAAAATTTCAAGAATATTTTGGTTTTAATCCTTCAGTTTGGCACTCAGGTATTTCAAAAAAAAAGAAAGAATTAATTTGGAGCGGTGTTTCTAACGGTAAAATAAAAATAATTATTGGCGCAAGGTCATCATTATTTTTACCATTTAAAAAATTAGGAATGATAATTGTTGATGAGGAACATGATCAATCATTTAAACAAGATGAAGGCATAACCTACAATGCTCGTGATATGGCAATTTCTAGAGCATCTTTTGAAAACATTCCAATCAATTTGATTACTGCTGTTCCTTCTATAGAAACTTTTGAAAATATTAAAAAAGGTAAATACGAGGTTTCTAGATTAAATGAAAGATATCAAAACGCAGCATTACCTAATTATGAAATAATTAATTTAAATAATAGTAAACTTGAAAAACAATCATGGCTATCAAATAAAATTATTGAAAAAGTTAATTTACATTTGGAAAAAAAAGATCAAGTTTTGTTTTTTTTAAATAGAAGAGGTTTTTCACCACATGCTTTATGCAATAAGTGTTTTACAAGTTTTACATGTCCAAATTGTAGTATCAATTTAGTTTATCATAAAAATAAAAATAACTTATTATGCCATTATTGTGGATACAAATCTGATCTTAAAAAAAAATGTACAAAAGAAGGTAATTGTGAATTTATTTTTAGTGGTCCTGGCGTTGAGAGAATTTCAGAAGAGGTAAAAAGAAAATTTCCTGGAAAAAAAATAGAGATTTTTTCAAGTGATACAATGAATAAAAAAGATTCTAAAGAAAAAATAGATAAAATTATTAATAATGAAACACATATTTTAGTTGGAACTCAATTAATTTCAAAAGGTTTTCATTTTCCAAGTTTAAATTGCATTGTAGTTGTTGATATTGATCTTTCATCTCAAGGACATGATTTAAGAGGTGCAGAAAAAAATTTGCAGCTTTATCATCAACTTTCAGGACGTGCAGGAAGAACTGGGAAACCGGCAACAGTATATTTTCAAACCTATGAAAATAATACCAAAATGATCTCCGAAATTACAAGTAAAAATCCAGATATTTTTTTAGAAAGAGAACTAGAGATAAGAAAAAAAAATAAACTACCTCCATTTCAAAGGTTTATTTCTTTAATCTTAACGGGAGATAATGAAATTAAATTAGAAAAAGAAGCCATTAATTTTAAAAATTTTATTGAAAATAAAATTCAAGGAAAAATATTAGGTCCAGTGAATGCCCCATTATTTAGATTAAAGAGAAAATTTAGAATTAGATTTTTAATTAGAGGTTCAAAATCTATGAAACTACAAAGCTCTCTCGCAAAAATTATTCTAAAATATAAATTTTCTTCTGGAATAAAACTTTCAGTTGATGTTGACCCAATAAACTTCAATTAACCGCAAAAAAGAGACCTTTTTTACGAATCCGCTACTTGAAGACATAAGGGTCATATGTTATTTAGGGCGTGTTTTTTAAATAATCTTCAACATTATAGAGGAACCAAGTTGAGTAAAGACACCGGATTTTCAATAACTTCAGCTGAAAGGTATTCTCTTGCGCTTTTTGAACTTTCAGAGGAAAACAACCTTTTAAGTCAGATCGAGGATCAGTCTTCATCTATTCTTAATTTAATTGAGAAAAGTGAAGATTTTTCAAATTTGATTAAAGATCCAACTACAAGACAAGAAGATTTATTAAAAGTAATCAATACAATCTCTGAAAATAATAAATTTGAGTCTTTATTTAAAAATTTTTTAAGTTTCTTAATTCAAAAAAGACGTTTCTTTTTTATTGAGCGTATCCTTAAAAGCTTTATTGAAATTTGTTCAAGAAAAAGAGGAGAACTTAAGGCAGAATTAAAATCAGCAAAAGAATTATCTAATGAAGAAATTTCAAAAATTACAGAGGAGTTAACAAAAAATTTTAGCTCAAAAATAAAATTAAACTACAAACATGATGAAAGTTTAATAGGAGGTTTGGTAGTACAAGTTGGAAGTACTATGGTCGATACCTCAATTAAAAATAAATTACAACAAATCGAAAATAGAATGATAGAGGCATAAATGGAAATAAATCCTTCAGAAGTTACAAAAATATTAAAAGAACAAATTAAAAATTTTGGTGATAAAGCAGAAGTCACAGAGGTTGGTCAAGTTTTATCAGTTGGAGACGGTATTGCTAGGATTTATGGTTTGGATAATGTTCAAGCTGGTGAAATGGTAGAGTTTGCAGATGGTTCAAAAGGTATGGCTCTAAACTTGGAAAGTGAAAACGTTGGTGTCGTAATTTTTGGTGATGACAGAAATGTTAAAGAAGGTGATGTAGTAAAAAGAACTGGTAATATTGTTGATACTCCTGTTGGAAAAGAATTATTAGGAAGAGTAGTTGATGGTTTAGGAAATCCTATTGATGGAAAAGGACCATTAGATAAAGGCATTAAAAAAAGTAGGGTTGAAGTTAAAGCACCTGGTATTATTCCACGACAGTCAGTCAGTGAACCAATGCAAACTGGTCTAAAATCAATTGATAGTCTGGTTCCGATTGGAAGAGGACAGAGGGAATTAATCATTGGTGATAGACAAACTGGTAAAACAGCAGTTGCGGTAGATGCAATTATTAATCAAAAAAAAATCAATGAATCTGGTGATGAAAAACAAAAACTGTATTGTATATACGTTGCAGTTGGACAAAAAAGATCAACAGTAAGACAAATTCAAAAAACATTAGAAGAAGCTGGAGCTATGGAGTACACAACAATCGTTGCTGCTACTGCATCGGACTCTGCTCCTTTACAATTTTTAGCACCATACACAGGCTGTACTATGGGTGAGTATTTTAGAGATAATGGAATGCATGCGTTAATAATTTATGATGATTTGTCTAAACAAGCAGTTGCTTATAGACAAATGTCCTTACTATTAAGAAGACCCCCCGGGACGTGAGGCTTATCCTGGAGATGTATTTTATCTTCATAGTAGATTACTTGAAAGAGCAGCAAAATTAAGTGACGAACATGGTGGTGGATCACTTACAGCACTTCCAATTATTGAAACACAAGGTGGAGACGTATCTGCGTTCATTCCAACTAACGTTATTTCAATCACTGACGGACAAATTTTCCTTGAAACAGAACTATTTAACCAAGGTATAAGACCTGCAATTAACGTAGGTTTGTCCGTATCTAGGGTTGGTTCATCAGCTCAAACAAAAGCGATGAAAAAAGTTTCTGGTTCAATGAAGCTAGAGCTAGCACAATACAGAGAAATGGCAGCTTTTGCTCAATTTGGATCGGATTTAGATGCATCTACCCAGCAACTTTTGAATAGAGGCTCTAAGTTAACTGAACTTTTAAAACAAAAACAATATTCACCCATGACTGTTGCAGAACAAGTTATTTCAGTATTTTGTGGAGTCAAAGGTTATCTGGATGATATTGATTTAAAAGACGTTGCTGAATTTGAGAGCAAGATTATTGAAAAATGTAAATCAGATAAGCCTGAAATTATCGAGTCAATTTTAAGTTCAGGAAAACTTGAGGAAGATAAAGAAAAATTACTTGTTGAGGTAATCACTCAATTAAAAGGAAATTTTAAATCTTAATAATTTATGGCAAGTTTAGACGACCTAAAAAAAAGAATAGCTAGTGTAAAGTCTACACAAAAAATTACTAAAGCTATGAAAATGGTTGCAGCAGCTAAATTAAGAAGAGCTCAAGAAAGCGCTGAGAAGGGAAGACCTTATTCTGAAAAAATGAATAATGTTATTTTAAATTTATCAAATGGTATATCTGATAAAGAAAATGCACCAAAGCTATTGTCAGGTACTGGTCAGGAAAAAACTCATCTTTGTGTGGTGATGACTTCTGATAGAGGTTTATGTGGCGGATTTAATTCTAATATTATTAAAAAAGCTAAAAGTTATTTTGCAAAAATTTTAGATGAAGGTAAAGAACTTAAAATTATCACAGTAGGCTCAAAAGGAAATGACCAATTAAAAAGAGTTTATGGTGATAAAATAATTGAAAATATTTCTTTCAAAGAGTCTAAAAATGCAAATTATTTTGATGCTGACAAAGTTGGGAAAATGGTAATTGAAATATTCGAGGCAGGTGAATTTGATGTTTGTACAATTTTTTACAATCAATTTAAAAATGTAATTACTCAAATTCCTCAAGCACAGCAAATAATCCCTTTAAATAATGAGGGAGAAGAAAATAGTTCAGAAGAAAGTTACGAATTTGAACCAGATGAAGATGAAATTTTAAGCAATTTATTGCCAAAGAATATTTCTACGCAAATATTTAAAGCAATGTTAGAGAATTCAGCTAGCGAGCAAGGGTCTAGAATGAGTGCAATGGATAATGCAACCCGAAACGCAGGTGAAATGGTTGACAAACTTACTATCGAATATAATAGAAGTCGTCAGGCAGCAATTACAAAAGAACTAATAGAAATCATATCAGGAGCAGAAAGTTTATAATTATGAGCAAAGGAATAATCACACAAGTTATTGGAGCGGTAGTAGACGTAAAATTTGATGGTGAACTACCAGAAATTTTAACAGCATTGGAATGTAAAAATGGTGATAACAGACTAGTTTTAGAGGTAGCACAACACTTAGGTGAAACTACTGTTAGAACAATTGCTATGGATGCTACTGAAGGACTAAAAAGAGGTGATGAAGTTATCAACACAAATGCTCCTATTCAAGTTCCGGTTGGGCCTGAAACTCTTGGAAGAATTATTAATGTAATTGGGGAACCAATCGACGAAAGAGGTGAAGTTAAAACCAAAGAAAGTTGGCCAATTCATAGAGCTGCACCTGAATTTAATGACCAATCAACAGAAACTGAAATCCTTGTAACAGGTATTAAAGTAATTGATCTGCTTGCGCCTTATGCAAAAGGTGGAAAGATTGGATTATTTGGTGGGGCAGGAGTAGGAAAAACAGTTTTAATTATGGAATTAATTAATAACGTTGCAAAAGCTCATGGTGGTTTTTCAGTTTTCGCAGGAGTTGGAGAGAGAACTAGAGAAGGAAATGACCTTTATCATGAAATGATTGAGTCTGGAGTAATTAAAAAAGAAGGAGCTGGTTCAAAAGCTGCTTTAGTTTATGGACAGATGAATGAACCTCCTGGAGCAAGAGCAAGAGTTGCACTTACAGGATTAACTGTTGCTGAATACTTTAGAGATCAGGAAGGTCAGGACGTACTTTTCTTCGTAGATAATATTTTTAGATTTACTCAGGCAGGATCAGAGGTTTCGGCTTTGTTAGGAAGAATTCCATCTGCTGTTGGATATCAACCGACATTAGCTACTGACATGGGTAACCTACAAGAAAGAATTACGACTACAAACAAAGGGTCAATTACATCTGTACAAGCAATTTATGTGCCTGCTGATGATTTAACAGATCCTGCTCCAGCGACATCGTTTGCTCACTTAGATGCAACGACTGTACTTTCAAGACAAATTGCTGAAATTGGTATTTATCCTGCAGTAGATCCACTTGATTCTACATCAAGAATTTTGGATCCAAGAATTGTTGGAGATGAACATTATAGAGTAGCAAGAGATGTTCAAAGAATACTACAATCATATAAATCACTACAAGATATTATAGCTATTCTTGGTATGGACGAGTTATCTGAAGAAGATAAACTAGTTGTAGCAAGAGCTAGAAAAATCCAGAGATTTTTATCTCAACCATTCTTTGTTGCAGAAGTATTTACTGGTTCACCAGGAAAACTGGTTGATCTTGACTCAACCATCAAAGGTTTTGATGCAATCTGTAAAGGTGAGTATGATCACTTACCCGAAGCTGCTTTTTATATGGTTGGTACAATTGAAGAAGCTATAGAAAAAGCTAAGAAAATGGAACAAGAAGCTGCTGCTTAATGAGCGAAGAGTTTAAAGTTGAAATAGTAAATCCTGAAAAATCTTTTTTAGTAAAAGATGATGTTTCAGAAGTTGTGGTCCCTGCTTTTGAAGGAGAGATGGGAATATTGAAAGATCATATTTCTATTATTTCTTTTTTAAAGCCTGGAATAATTAAAATTTTATCAAAATCAGGAGATGAAAATTACTATGTTGAAGATGGGATTGTTGAGTTCAAAAATAACAATCTATCTATTTTAACAAGTACAATTTTTAATCTTGTTGATATGGATAAATCAAAGCAACAAGATTTACTTAAACAGGCAGAAGAAGAGGCTAATAAAACTGATATAAACGATCAATCTAAGTATTTAGCAGATCAAAAAGTTGAAGTTTTAAAAACTCTAAATTAATTTTTTTACTTTTTCTTTAAGCTCTTTGTAAACGTGATGTTTAAAATCAACCACTACATCAGTAATTAAATCTAAGTCAATCCACTTCCAATCCAAAAACTCTGGATTAGATGTATTTATGTTTATTTCATTATCATTTCCAATAAATCTCATTAAAAACCATTTTTGCTTTTGACCTTTGTACTTACCTTTCCAAATAATACCTAGTAATCTATCAGGTAAATCATAGGTTAATGTACCATCTAATTCTTTTATAAGTTCTACGCTTTTAATACTTGTTTCTTCCTCTAATTCTCTAAATGCAGCTTTTAAATAATCCTCTCCCTCATCAACACCGCCCTGAGGCATTTGCCAAAAATTTTTAGGATTATCTATTCTTTTTGCTACGAATACTTTATTTTGTTTATTCAATAACATTATTCCGACTCCACTTCTCAGTGGCAAATCTTTGAAATTTTTTTTCATATTATCCGTTAAGTAACTTAATGGCGTAATTTAATTGATTATCTGTATCAGTTTTTATTCTAAAATTATCACCTTCTTCAGTTACTTCTATATCTGGCCTAACACCTACTTCAGAAATAGATTTTCCAGAAGGAAGATAATATTTTGCAACAGTTAATCTGATAGCCCCACGATTTTTAAGAGGAATAATTGATTGGACCGAACCTTTACCAAAGCTATTTTCACCAATGATAATTGCTCTTTTGTGATCTTTTAAAGCTCCGGCAACAATTTCAGATGCAGATGCTGAACCATAATTAATTAAAACCAGCAATGTTTTTCCATCAGTAATATCTCCTTTTTTTGCAAACCATTTTCTATTTTCAGATTTTTTTCTACTTTTTGTCGAAACTATTTCTCCATTTTCTAGAAAAAAATCTGAGATTTTTATTGCTTGAGATAAAAGACCCCCAGGATTATTTCTTAAATCTAAAATAAATGAATTTAAGTTTTTATTTTTTTTAAGTTTTTTAATTTGCTTTTCTATTTGATCACTACTGTTATCATTAAATGAAGTAAGTCTTAGGTATCCTATACTTTCATCTATAATTTCAGATTTTACAGATTGAACCTGAATAACTTCTCTTATGATATTAAATGTTAAAGCCTTTTTTTCACCTCTTCGTCTTACTGTTAACTCTATTCCAGAACCTACAGGTCCTCTCATTAAATCAACAGCTTCACTTAATGATTTTCCTTGAACCTGAACATCATTTATTTTGACAATGTAATCACCAGCTTTTAATCCGGCTCTAGAAGCAGGTGTATCATCTATTGGTGAAATTACTTTTACCACACCAGCCTCCATGCTAACTTCAATTCCTAGTCCACCAAACTCACCACTTGTTTCTGTTTGCATTTCATCAAAAATTTTAGGGGACATGTAGGATGAATAAGGATCTAAG
>CACDTB010000024.1 GCA_902555535.1 uncultured Pelagibacteraceae bacterium
TGAAAAACCTTAAACTTTCAAACACAAAAAAAAATTCAAGATTGTTTATTGCTTATTATTTAAATAATGTCAGATTGATTGATAATATCTAATTTTATAAAAAATAAGCTCCTACACCTAAAAAAGAAACAAAACCAATTACATCTGTAATTGTAGTTACAAAAACACTTGATGCTATTGCTGGATCAATATTCATCTTTTTCAAAGTAAAAGGAACCAATATCCCAAATAATCCTGCAATGATCATCGTAAGAATCATGGATATAGCAATAATAATTGAGAGAATACTATCTTGAAACCAAATATGAACAACAAACGCACTTATTGCAGCAAAAATAATTCCGTTTAAAATACCTATAGAGAATTCTTTGAATACATTTGATGAGAAATTATTTTGTGTTAAATCATTTGTTGCTATCGTTCTAACTGTTACTGCTAAAGTCTGCATCCCAGCATTACCTCCCATTGAAGCCACAATAGGCATTAGGAAAGCTAATACAACCATTTGTTCAATTGTTGCTCCAAATAAGCTAATGCACCAAGTAGCTAGAAAAGCAGTGAATAAATTAAGTAAAAGCCAATTGAATCTTCTCTTTGTTTTTTTTACAACACCATCTGTAATTTCTTCATCTCCTACCCCTGCTAATCTTAATGCATCTTCTTCAGCTTCTTCTTTCAATACTGTCAAAACATCATCATTCATTATCATACCAACTAATTTGTTTTTTTTATCAACAACTGCAGCTGAATTTAAATTGTAATTTTCAAATAAATTAGCAACTTCCTCTTTATCCATTTCAACAGGAATTAATAATTGGGATTCCGACATAATTGTTGCCATTTTAGTATCACGTGGTGTTGTTAAAACTCTTGATGAAGGAACGGTACCAATTGGTTTAAAATCTTCGTTAACAATAAATATTTCTAAAAATTCCTCTGGTAAATCTTTGTTTTCTCTTAAATAGTCAATTGTTTGGCCTACAGACCAATTACTTGGTATTGCAGTAAATTCACGCTGCATAAGTCTTGCAGCGGTGTCCTCTGGATAACTTAAACTTTCTAGTAGAGCAAATCTATCTTTTGGTGGTAAAGAACTAAGAATTGCATTTTTATCCTCTTCAGGAACATTTTCTAATATAGATATAGCATCGTCCGACTCTAGACCTTTTAGAATACTAACTATTGAATCTGAAGATAAAAATGTAATAATTTCTGATTGAATAGACTCATTTAATTCAACAAAAACCTCTGGATCAATATTGAAATTATTTAATTTAATTAGACTTTCTCTATCCCCTTCGCTAAGATGCTCGATTATATCTGCAGCATCAGCAGGGTGCATTTCATTAAATGAATTGGTAATAAATTGAGCGTCATTGTTAGCTATTTTGTTAGTAACAACTCTTATATATTCTTTATTAAATTCAAAATTTACTTTTTTATCTTTAGTTTTTTTAGTTAAAGACATAAATCTACCTATAATTTAGATTTGCACTATTAATACATAATAAAGATAATACAAATTATAAATGAACATAGAGATCAAAAAGTCAATAAAACCAGTAAATTATTTTGATGCTATTGATATACTAGAGTCAAGATTAAAGGATTTATATGAAAATAATGAGCAAGAGTTAATTTGGACTTTGGAACATAATGAAGTTTTTACTGCAGGAACTTCATATAAAGAAAGAGAGATTATTGATAAATCCATCAAAATATTAAAAACAAATAGAGGTGGTAAAATTACCTACCATGGCCCAGGTCAATTAATTTGTTATTTTGTTTTAGATTTAAGAAAAAAAAAGGACATCAGAAAATTTATAAATATTATTGAAAACACAATAATTGAAACATTAAAATTTTATAAAATAAAATCTTTCCCAGATAAAAATAATATTGGTATTTGGTACAAGGATGAAAATGAAATCAAAAAAATAGCGGCAATTGGTATTAGAGTTAGCAAATGGATAGCTTATCATGGTTTTGCAATAAATATAAATAACAACCTAGAAAATTATAAAAAAATTATACCATGTGGTATTTCTGATAAAGGAGTAACTAATTTAAAAAGTATAATTGATCAGGATTACTCAAATCTAAGTGATAAATTAATTAAAAATTTTATTTCAAATTTGAAAATCTAAGTCTTTTAGATTGTAAAAGTTTTTTAAAATAATTAGGTAACAATGCAGAATATGTATATTTTATCTCATTAATTTTAAATCTAATTTGATATGAATGTAACATTAAATTTTTATTAATTCCTTTATTAGCATTTGACAATTTATATTTTGTATCTCCAAATATTGGGTTTCCTATTGAATACAATTGTTTTCTTAATTGGTGTTTTCTGCCAGTAATAGGTTTTAATTCTAGTAAACTTGCTTCAGAATTTTTATCAATAACTTTAAAAATCGTTTTTGCTTTTTCGATTATTTTTTTATCACCGTCATATCTAATTAAATCATCGTCCCATACACCAGATTTTTTAACAATTTCTCCTTGGCATATAGCTAAATATGTTTTATGCACCTTTCTTAATCTAAATAAAGAAGTAAGTAATTGTGCACTCTCTCTATTTTTAGCCATAATAAAAACTCCCGAAGTTTCTTTATCTAATCTATGAACAGAATAAGGTTTTGTTCCCTCAAAAATTTCACTTTTAGCAAAAATATCAACTAGATTTTTTTTTGATTTAGTTCCACCTTGAACTGATATTCCTGAAGCTTTATTCAAAACTACAAAATTATCATTGTTATCAATAATTTGATCTTCATTTGATTTGATAATTTCTTTTGATGGTAAAAACTTGATTTTTTTTTGCCTTATTGACTCTTTAAATTCAATATTAAATAGATTTATCTCATCTTCTGTTTTTACTTTAAAAGAACTTTTAACTTTCTTTTTATTGATCTTTATTTTTCCAGTTCTTAAATATTTCTCGACAAGGCTTTGTGGAATTTTTCCTATCTTTAATCTTAACCATCTGTCTAAACGCATATCGTTACACGTTGAAGCAACGATGTAAGATTTTTTCATGATTTAAGATTTAAGCTGTAGCTTGTTTTTTTTCTTCCGTTTTAGGAGCTTCTTTGGTTGTATCTTTTTTAGGCTTATCTACTTTCTTAGCCTCAACATCTCTGTCAACAAATTCAATTATTGCCATTGGTGCATTATCTCCATATCTAAATCCTGCCTTAATTATTCTTGTGTAGCCACCTTTTCTATTCAAATATCTTTTAGAAAGTGTTTTTTTAACTTTATTAGCTGATTTAATATCCTGTAGTTTAGAAACCAACATTTTAGTTGTTTGTAAAGTTTCTTTTTTACCTAATGTAATAATCTTGTCTGCTTGTGGTTTTAAAAATTTAGCTTTTGGCAAAGTAGTTTTAATTTGCTCATACTTAATCAAGGAATTAAGCATATTCTTAAGTAGAGCTTTTCTGTGCTCTGAGGTTCTATTTAACTTCTTATTTGCCAAACCATGTCTCATTAAATTGCTTCCTCCAATTTCTTAGACATTTCTGCTATATTGTCAGGTGGCCAGTTAGGTATTTCCATACCTAAATATAAAGACATTCCTGTTAAAACTTCTTTAATTTCATTAAGTGATTTTCTTCCAAAATTAGGTGTTCTCAACATTTCTCCTTCGGATTTTTGAACTAAATCACCAATATAAATTATATTATCATTTTTTAAGCAGTTCATCGATCTGACTGATAGTTCCAGCTCATCAACTTTTCTTAATAAATTTTTATTAAATTCAGGTTCTGTGCTAACTTCTTTAACTGGGGCCTCAACGGGTTCATCAAAATTAATGAACATTTTTAATTGATCTTGAAAAATTCTAGCTGAATAAGCTACTGCATCTTCTGCTGAAATAGATCCGTTAGTTTCAACCTCCATAGTAAGTTTATCGTAATCCAGTGCCTTACCTTCTCTTGCAGTGCTTATTGAATAGGATACCTTTTTAACTGGGCTATAAAGTGAATCTATAGCAATCAGTCCTAATGGTGGTTCTTCGGGTTTGTTTAATTCAGCAGGAACATATCCTTTACCAGTATTTACATTCATTTCCATATGGAAATTTGTTTTTTCATCAAGGTTACATATCACTAAGTCAGGGTTTAATATTTCAACATCTGCTACCTGTGAGATATCAGAGGCCTTTATTTCTCCTGGACCTTTAGCATCTAATATAAGTTTTCTCGTTCCTTCTGAATTACATTTTAAAGCTAAAGATTTAACGTTTAAAACTATATCTGTTACGTCTTCTCTAACACCTTTTATAGATGTAAATTCGTGCAAAACACCATCGATTTGAATTGATGTAACTGCAGCTCCTCTTATTGATGAAAGTAAAATTCTTCTTAAAGAATTTCCTAAAGTTAATCCATAACCTTTTTCTAAAGGTTCAGCAACTATCTTAGCATGGGTTAGGTCATCACTAATTTGAACGTCTAGTTTAGATGGTTTAATTAATGATTTCCAATTTTTTATATTCACGTTTTCGACTTCCATTAAACTCTCCTTTTTTTTGGTGGTCTAGTTCCATTATGAGGCATAGGCGTTGTATCTTTTATTGATAAAATCTTAAAACCTCTTGCTTGTAATGCTCTTAAAGCTGTTTCACGACCAGAGCCTGGACCTTTCACTTCGACAGATAAGGTTTTCATTCCATATTCCAGTGCTTTAGATGCGGCTGCATCAGCAGCAATTTGTGCAGCGTAAGGTGTTGATTTTCTTGAGCCTTTAAAACCTTTTTGGCCAGCTGATGCCCAGGAAATTACATTTCCATTTGTATCTGCAATTGAAATAATCGTATTATTAAATGTAGATTGAACATAAGCAATTCCATTTAAAATATTTTTTTTAATTTTTTTCTTTTTTGAATAAGAGCTTTTAACACTTTTTTTAGAAGATTTTTCAACCTTCTGATCTTTATTCTCAACTTTATCAGTTTTAGCCATAACTATTTTTTAGTTGGTGTTAATTTTTTACCTGCAATCGCGATTGCTTTTCCTTTTCTTGTTCTTGCGTTACATCTTGTTCTTTGTCCTCTAACAGGTAATTTTTTTCTATGTCTTGTTCCTCTGTAACAAGCTAAATCAATTAATCTTTTAATACTTAATGAATAATCTCTTCTTAAATCACCTTCGACTTTAAAATTTTGATCGATATACTCTCTAATTTTTAAAATTTCTTCATCTGTTAATTCATTTACTCTTTTTGCTCTGGGAATTTCTAAAGATGAACAAATTTGCTGAGAGAATTTATCACCAATTCCATAAATATAAGTCAAACCTATATGAACAAGCTTATTCTGTGGAATGTTTATACCTGCGATACGAGCCATAATTTTTGTGATAAATTGTGCCTTTTATATAAGAAGATTAATCAAAGTCAACTCTTATACATTGATAAAAGTGTCTATTTTCCTTGTTATTTCTTCAATTTCTAAGCCTCCGTCAATCTCCTTAAAATTTGGATTCTTAGAGTAGAAATTTAGAACTGGTTTAGTTGTTTCCATATATTTCTCATACCTTCTAATTATTGTATTAGTGTCATCATCAGACCTATTTTCTATAATTTTTCTCTTCTTAAGCCTTTTGAGAATTGTCTCTTTGTCTACGTTAAGAAATAAAATTAAATCTATACTTTGATTTGAATTTTTTAATAATTCTTCTAAGTTTTTAGCCTGGCTCAATGATCGAGGATACCCATCAAAGATTAATTTGTTTTTTTTTTGAGGATCAGATACTAAATTTTCTATAAGTTTATTAACAATATCATCACTAATGAATTTTCCATCAGTCATATCATTGATAATGGCATTACCTATATCTGAATTTTTATTAATTTCTTCTCTTAAAAGATCACCCGTTGAAATTTGATAAGCCTTTAATTTTTTTACTAAATACTTAGATTGTGTGCCCTTTCCTGCCCCAGGTGGTCCAAACAAAATTATGTTCACTTATCTACCAAATTTAGTTTTTTTAATTAGTTGTTCGTATTGAGAACTCATTAATCTGGTTTGTATTTGTGTTACAGTATCGATAGCTACTACAACAACAATTAATATAGATGCGCCACCCAAATAAAAGGGTATTGGATAATTTGCAATTAAAAATTCTGGCATTAAACAAACTAAAGTAAGATAAAGAGCTCCAATAGTAGTAAGTTTTGTTGAAATATTTTCAATATACGAGGCAGTGCTTTCACCTGGTCTAATTCCTGGTACAAATCCGCCATATTTTCTAAGATTCTCAGCAGTTTCTGTTGGATTGAATGTTATTGAAGTATAAAAAAAAGTAAAAAATATTATTCCTGATGCATAAAGTAACATGTAAAGAGGTTGTCCTTGTGTGAAATAAGAACTTAAGTTTAAAAAAGTTTCATTATCAGAAAATGAAAAATTTGAAAATGTTACCGGTAACAATAAAAGTGCAGAGGCAAAAATAGCTGGTATTACCCCTGCTTGGTTTATTTTCAAAGGTAAATGAGATGACTCACCACCATACATTTTATTGCCCATTTGTCTCTTTGGATAATTAATAATAATTTTTCTTAAAGCTCTCTCCATAAAAACAACAAACAATATTGTTAATATTAATAATATAAATAATGCTAAAATCATAAAAGTTGAGACTGCACCAGTTCTACCTAATTCAAAAGTTGTAACCAAAGCTCGAGGAATTTCAGCGACTATACCGGCAAAAATTATTAGAGATATTCCATTTCCAATGCCTCTTTGAGTAATTTGTTCTCCTAACCACATTAAAAATATTGTACCAGCAACAATGGTTGTAACAGTGGTTATTTTAAAAAACGTTCCTGGATTAATTACTAAATCAGCTGACGACTCCAACCCAACAGATAAACCATATCCTTGAACTGTTGCTAGCAACACAGTACCGTATCTCGTAATTTGCGTAATTTTAGCTCTTCCAGTTTCACCTTGAGCTTTTAAATTTTTAAAATAATCAGAAACACCAGTTAACAGCTGAACTATAATTGCAGATGAAATGTAAGGCATTATTCCTAATGCAAATATTGCCATTCTACTAACAGCACCTCCTGCAAACACATTAAACATACCAAGTAACCCCTTTTGATTACCTTCCATCATTATTTTCAATTGCTCTGGATCTATGCCTGGTAAAGGTACAAAAGTTCCAAATCTATAAACAGCTAAAATTAAAATAGTAAATATAATTCTATTTCTTAAATCATTTGTTGAGGATGATGCACTCATATAAACAAACTATTTTTTTAATTGAATAGATCCACCAATTTTTTCTAGTTTTTCTATTGCTGATTTAGAGGCTAAGTCAGCTTCAATATTAATTTTATCTTTTACTTCACCAGAACCTAAAATTTTTAATTTGCTTGCATTTTTATTTATTAATTTAAGTTTTTTTAATAACTCTGAGTTTAGTAATTCGTTTGGGTTAATGTTTTTTTTATCTATGTGAGATTGAATTTTATCCAAATTTAAAATTGCAACACTTTCTTTTGAAATTGGGTTAAATCCTCTTTTTGGAAGTCTTCTGTATAGTGGCATTTGACCACCTTCAAAACTTTTTATAGCTACTCCAGATCTTGATTTTTGACCTTTTACACCTCTTCCTGATGTTTTGCCTTTTCCAGAACCAATTCCTCTTCCAACTCTTATTTTTGACTTATTGATTTTTTCTCTATTATTTAAAGTAATCATTATCCTCTTTTTTCTATTATTTCTGAAATTTTTTTATTTCTAATTGCTGATATTTGTTTTGGTGAACTTTGCTTCATTAATGCTTTCATTGTAGCCCTAATAACATTATGTGCATTAGAAGTTCCCATTGACTTTGCAACAATGTCTTTAACACCTAAAACTTCACACACAGCTCTTACTGGACCTCCTGCAATAATACCAGTTCCTTTAGACGCTGCTCTTAAAACTATTCTACCAGATCCATCTTTTGCCTTAACATCATGGTGTATCGTTCTACCTTCTCTTAATGGAATATGAGTAAGTTTTCTTCTTGCCATTTCATTTGCTTTTTTAATAGCATCAGGTACTTGTTTAGCTTTAGCATGAGCAATACCAATCTTACCTGCTTGATTTCCAACAACTACAAGAGCTGAAAATCCAAATCTTCTTCCACCCTTAACAACTTTAGTGATACGGTTTATGTGGACTAATTTTTCTAATATGTCGTCAGTTTTTTTATCTTTTAAATTTTCCATAATTAAAATTCCATTCCGTTTTCTCTTAAAGTTTCTGCAAATACTTTAATTCTTCCATGATATTTATATGATCCTCTATCAAAGTAAATTTTAGTAATTTTTTTCTCTTGAGCCTTTTTAGCTAATTTTTGAGCAACTAATTTAGATAATTCAGTTTTATTAACTTTATCTCCTGATTTAAGATCTTTTTCTATTGATGAAGCTGATAACAAAGTTACTTTTTTTCTATCGTCTATTATTTGGGCTGAAATATTTTTTGATGACCTGGAAATACTTAATCTAAATCTATCTTTCGAGGCAACTCTTTTAACTTTATTACTAACTCTAAATCTTTTTCTGATACTAGTGTTTAATTTCATTATTTTTTCTTTCCTTCTTTTTTAAGAACATACTGTCCTTTTTCTCGAACACCTTTTCCTTTATATGGTTCAATTTTTCTTAATGTTTTAATTTTTGAAGATACTTCACCCACTAACTGCTTATCAGATCCTGTAATTTTTAATGTTGTTTGTTTTTCAACAGCAATTTTAATACCTTCAGGTATATCAAAATTGATATCGTGACTATAACCCAATTGTAAATTTAACTGATTTCCTTTTAATGCAGCTCTGTAACCGACACCAACTAATTCTAGAGTTTTTTCATAACCTTTGCTTGATCCAATTACAGCGTTATTAATTAAACTTCTATTCATTCCCCAAAGTCTTTTTGAGTTTTGATCTACTTTTTTGGGTTTAATTGAAATTTCTTTTCCTTCAATTATATCTAAATTAAACATTTCTAGATCAACATTAATTGATTTTTTTCCTAGGGGTCCCTCTATATTTATAATATTACCAGCCAAAGCGACTTTTACTTTTTCAGGGATCGATATGTTTATTTTACCTATTTTAGACATTAAAATACCTTACAGATTATTTCTCCACCAACTTTTTGTTTTCTTGCGTCTATATCAGTCATTACTCCTTTTGGAGTTGATACAATAGCGATTCCTAAACCATTATTTATTTTAGGCAAACTATCTGCAGATGAAAAAATTCTTCTTCCTGGTTTTGAAACTCTTTCAAAAGCACTGATTACTGGATTGCCGGAATGATACTTAAGTTCTAAGGATAATATCGGTTTTTTCTCTTCAGAACTTACTTTAAAATCTTTTATGAAACCTTCATTTTTAAGTATATCTGCAATTTTGGTTTTAAAATTAGATGAAGGTAACTCTACTTTTTTATGATTTCTAGCTTGAGCGTTCTTTACTCTTGCTATCATATCTCCTATTGGGTCACTTAAACTCATAATTTTCCTTTCTACCAGCTAGATTTAACTAAGCCAGGTATCTTTCCTTGTAATCCTAATTGTCTTAATGCAATTCTTGAAATCTTCAATTTTCTGTAAACACCATGAGGTCTTCCAGTAATCTCACATCTATTCATAACTCTTGTTTTAGCAGAGTTTCTTGGCAATTTAGATAATTTTTGCTGCGCCTTAAACCTTTCTTCTAATGAAATCTTTTTATCCATTACAATTTTTTTTAATGCTTGTCTTTTTTTAAAAAGACTATTTGAAAGCTTAATTCTTTTTTTATTTTTATTAACAGCGCTTAACTTTGCCATACCTAATTATCTCCTTTTTTAATAAATGGAAAATTCATCTTCTCTAGTAACGCAAAACTATGCTCTTTATTAATAGCTTTTATTACTATTACTATATCTAAACCTCTAACTTTGTCAGCTCTATCAAAGCTTACCTCTGGAAAAATTATATGCTCCTTTATACCAAATGTGTAGTTGCCAAATTTATCAAAGCCTTTTGGTGACAAACCTCTAAAGTCTTTAATTCTGGGTAATGCGATATTTACTAATCTATCTAAAAACTCATACATTCTATTTTCTCTTAACGTTACTTTTAAACCAGCATTTGATCCTTTTCTTGTTTTAAAGTTTGCAACTGATTTTTTGAATTTTGTTGTGACTGGTTTTTGTCCAGTAATTTTAGCCATATCCTCTTCACATGATTTTAAAATCTTAGTATCTGTAGCATCCAAACCGAGACCCATATTTAAAACAACTTTCACAATTCTTGGAGCCATATAAATATTTTTAAAACCAAACTGATCTTTTAATGCAGGCTGAATTTCTTTATTGAATATTTCTTTTAATCTTGGTGTCATTATTTTTTAGCCTCTTTTGTCTTAGTCGCTTTTTCATCAATTAGTTTTAGGTTAGAAATATGAATAAAACTTTCCTTTGGAAAAATTCCACCTTTTTTCTCTTTTGTTGTTTTTACGTGTTTTTTAACCATATTTATTTCTTTAACTTTAGCTCTGTTATTAGCTCTATCAATTTCAATAACTTCACCCTCTTTTTTTTTATCTCTTCCAGTTAAAACTCTTACTTTCAAACCTTTTTTAATCATTATAAAACCTCTGG
>CACDTB010000025.1 GCA_902555535.1 uncultured Pelagibacteraceae bacterium
CTTCCTTTTTTTGATAATTTTTTACAATTATTTAATTTCTTTATCTGGTTTATATTTTCATCTTTTTTTGTTTTAATTTTATTATTAATTGGTAAATGGTCATACTCTTTAATTTTTTACGATATTGTTGAAGATAAAATCCATCGGATATCATCTTATAAATATGTACCTTCCTTATATATTCGGCCTTACATGGGGAGTCTATATAAACCTCTTTGGACTTATTATGCTGAAGAAAAAAAAATGAAATCTTATTTTCTTTTTTATTCTACAAATGAAAGTGGTTACCCAACAAGGAAAAGTATTCCTATAGATGAAAGCAATCGTGCTCAACTAAGATGGAAAAATTATTTAGTTTGGGACGAATACCAAGGAAATGTAATTCTTGAAAATGTCACCAACAATCCTTCTATTCATGTTTTAGGCCCAATGTTGATAAATGTTCAGTCTGATGAGAAAAGATATTTTTTACAAGATAAAAAATATATTTCTATTTTTGATATTGCACCTAAGAGAAAAATAACAGCATACTTGCAGGGCTATTACTCAACACTCTTTGCAAAGTATATGAACCAATTTCTTTTAGACATCAGTGATTTGTCTGAAAAATATAATATTCACGTATTGCACAAACCAAAAAGGGATTTAAATAAATTATCTAAAGGAAGAACTTTACTTAAAGAGAATAAATCCTACAATGGTACTTTAAGTGCAATTAATAAAAGAAAGTATTTTACATCAGTTCCAGCAAATATTGATTTGAAACATTTAGTGAGTAATTCTTTGGCTACCATTTCCTACCCTTATACTTCTGTAGCACTAATATCTAAAGAATTAAAAAAAGAGACAATTTTTTATGATCCTAGTTTAGAATTAGTTGAGAATAAAAATTTTTCTCGTGATTTAAAATTAATATCTGGAAAGCAAGAGTTGGATTTTTGGTTCTCTAAAATATTGGACAATTAGAGGATATCTTGAGAATTAGCAAATTAGTAGTGCTTAACTATAGCAATAAATTTTCTTCTAACTGGAATTTTGTTGTTAGCATCAATTCTTTTAAAAATTAGTTTAAATGTAATTAGTTTAGCCGCTTCCAAGGATAATAAAGCTTCGTAAGCATTCATATTAGAATACATATGATCAGCAAATTTTGGGTCAAAATTATCAAAATGGATATCTTCACTATTTTTTTGAATATATATGTCATCACATGCCATAAATCCTTTTTTATTTAAAAGACGTAAGGAATTTATAATGTCGGATGTTACAACAGGATTTGCATGCGCACCATCCACCCATATTAAATCATATTTTTTTTTTTCAAAAATTAAGTGTAATGAATTTTTTTCAACAAATTTTACATTTTTTGATTTTTTTAAAATCGTATTTCTTTTTTTTATAAATTGATTTCTTTTATTAAACGTGGACCTATTATAAGATTTTTTAAATTCTTCGCTTTTAGATGGAAGATCTAGTGTTGTTATTTTTGCCTTTGGAAATAGGATTGAAAGTTGAAAATAATTTGTTCCATCAAATTTTCCAATTTCTAAAATATTTCTAATTTTTTTTTTTAAGGATAATGAAGCAAAAAAAACCTGATGCTCAGAATTCATTCTTGAATGAGTAAATTGATTTTTTTTTATTTTATTTAACTTTTTAAGACCTAATTGCCTATTAATTTTTAAGCTTTTAAATATTTTATTTTGTTTATTTTCATAAATAATTTTATTGTAGTTTAATTTGTATCTAAAAAAATAATAAATATTTCTTACTTTATATAAAATCTTAATAGGATAACGAATATAACTAATTATTTTAAATAAAAATATTTTCATTTAGTTTTTATCCATGATGAACATCAATATAATCATTTTGATAACAAAATATTAATGGTCTGAGAAAATAACAATTTGAAGTAATTTCGATTTCATTAAATTTTGAAGTATCTATTATTACACTGCATTTTCCATTTAATTCATAACTAGTATTATTAACCAAAAATTTAATTTTTTTAAAAGTTGGGTTTTGGATAAAAATTTCTGATTTTGATAGATTTTCAAAATATTTTTGTATTTTATAATTTTGGTTCATAAATATAGACCGACCTACAATTTCATGTTTATTATATAGACTTGTACTTGGGTTTAGTGGTTTATATGAAGTTGGACAATTGCCGTGAACATATGATTCTAGTTGGTTTTTATATGAATATCCAGTGTAGCAACTATTTCTTATAGAAGAATTAATTTGTTCATTAGATTTATGATAAATATAAAAAATTCCATAATCTTCTAAGCCATTTAAAAATTCTTTATCGATTAAGAAATTATTAGATATATTAATATTTATTCTATTTATCTTTTTTATTAAATTGTTATTTTTGTCATAAAAATGAATTTCTACGTTTGAGTTAAGTTCGTCGTAAAATACTTTTAGTAAATCAGTGTATTTAAAGTTAGTTTTAAAATAATTATCAGTCCGCCAAGGAAAACCATCTGAAACAGAAAAATTTTGTCTAAGTTTGTTAGAGTTTAGGGCAACGGGTCTAAATCCAATTAAATTTCTTATACTTATACTTAAATTAGATTTTGCTATTTTTTTTATAAATGATTTCATTTATTTTTTTTTTTATTTTTCCTACTTTTTCAAATTTATCATTTCCCCAGATATATAAGTGAGGTGGGTGTGTGTGTTCCATAGATAAATGTTCATTTTTAATTGAAACATAAATTGGTATTCCCAAGTAGCCATCTGAAAAAATATAATTTTGTGATTTAATAAGTTCAGAATCTACAATGATTTGATTTGATTGATTTGTAACAGCAATTTCTTTGTGTAAGATTTCCTTTTTTTCAATATCAATAAAATAAATAAAAAACTCTTCCTTAACGGGTTTAAAATAGATATTTTTGAAAAAAATAATGTTCTTATCAGAACTTTTATTAAATAAAGTACTTACTGGACTTAATATATTTCCAGTTTTTAATGTGAGATCATAAGGATAGTCCGCTTGATAAGAGGAAAAGCCTTTATTTTTTATTTCAAGTTTTATATTTGATCTATATTCAGGCATTGTATCTGTGTAACTATTAAAATTTTTTAGATTATTAAAAATATTTTCTTCACCTACCTCTTCTTTTGTGGCTAAAAAAAAAGTTTTATGATTATCAAGATCAAAATTTTTTAAAAAATAAAAATTATCATTAGTTGGGCATATTACTTCTTCAATTAGCCATTTGTTATTTTTTATTTGTAAGCAAAATAAAATATATTTTTTATCAATATCTTTATTATTTTTAAATTTTGGAATTGTTAGTGAGCAATCTAATTCGTCATTTTTTATGGAAAAGAAAAAATTCATTTTTTTAAAAATATTAATTTATTTATTGATTTAAAGATTTTTGTATAACCAACGTTGGTATAATGCACTCCATCATAAGTATCAAAATTATCAAAGGTTAAAAAATTAATTGTTGAAAGGGTTTTAATTTTATTATTAAATTTTATCGTAGCTTTTATCATTTTAAAAAAACTATTAGGTCTAGCTCTTGTTGTAAATGTTATTTTTTTTTTTAATGGAGGTGTATTAATTAGTATTAACTTTTTACTAGGTAAATTTGAATTTAAATTATCAATAAAATTTTTACCAAAATTAACATTATATAAATTTATTTTTATATTTTTTTTATCTGTATATTTTTCTAAATACTCGATTTTTGTTTTTTTTTCCAAGAAAAGGCTAACTTGTCTTTTGACATTGAGTGCAAATTTTTTTTTTTTAGGAGTGAAATCATTAAACCCCATATTTGTAATTAAATATCGATATTTTATATTTTGATTTAATTTTAAAAAGTTAATTAAAGATGCCCAAGTTGTCATTTCCAGAGGCCTAGAAATAATTAAGTATTTTTTTTTCTTAAATTTTTTTTTAAAAAAATCTATCAAATTTTTTTTTGATTTTAGTGAAAACCCTCTGGAGTCTAAAAAAATTAAGCTATGATAATCACGTTGTTTTGTATTAGTAGAAATCAAAAAGTCATTATTTTTATTAAAAGTTTTGTCATAAAAATATAAATTTGAATTCTTAATTTTTAATGAAATTTTTTTCATATTTAAATGCAACAATTTCCAGTTGCGTGCTAGTATAACTTTTTATTTCAAAACTGGTTATTTTACAAAATAATTTAGGTTAAAAATAATTTTTCTATAATCAATTTGATTTAACTTATTATTACTATAGATAAATGCAGTAAATTATTGTTTTATAAGTTAAAAATATTTATTTTTTATTAATTTAGCATCTTATCTGAATAATTATTGTATTTACAAATCAGTTACATTTATGTATTACATGCTGCCTGGTAATTATTGCGAAAGTGTAATACCCGATCCCATTCCGAACTCGGCAGTCAAGCCTTTCTGCGCCAATGGTACTTTGTCTTAAGACATGGAAGAGTAGGTCATTGCCAGGCATATCTAAAATGAAAAATCTCATAATTGTAACTGGTGGTGCAGGATTTGTAGGATCTAACTTAATTAATTCACTTTTAAAAAATACAAATAAAAAAATTATTAGTATAGATAATTATTCCTCAGGAAATAAAAAAAATCATTTTAATAATAATAGAGTTAAATACTTAAAAGCAAATACCATCAATATTTCTAAAATTTTGAAAAAAGATAAAAAAAAAATTCATACAATTTTTCATTTTGGTGAATTTTCAAGAATTTATCAAAGTTTTAAAAAATTTGATGAATGTTTTAGATCAAATTCTATTGGCTCAAAAGAAGTATTTAAATTTTGCCTAGATAATAAAATTAAACTTATTTATTCAGCAACCTCTGCTTCGTTAGGCAACAAAGGAAACGATAAAAATTTATCCCCATATGCGTTTACAAAATCTAAAAATTTAGAATTATTAGAAAATTTAAAAGAATGGTTTAATTTAAAATTTGAAGTAATTTATTTTTATAATGTTTATGGGCAAGGTCAAATTAAAGAAGGTGATATGGCAACTGTTGTTGGAATTTTTGAAGACCAATATAAAAAAAATAAACCTTTAACAGTTGTAAAACCTGGAACCCAAACTAGAAGATTTACTCATATTGATGATACTATTAAAATTTGCATAGAAGCATGGCGTACAAACAAATGTCTTTATTACAGTATTAGTAATAAAAAATCATATTCCATTAAAAGTCTTGCCAAAATGTTTAAAACCAAAATAATTTATTTAAAACCTAGGCTAGGTGAGCGATATGCATCTGCATTAACTAAAATATCAAATAATCGTAAAATAATTAATAAATATGGAAAAATAGATTTGAAAGATTATGTAACTTCGTTTATTAAAGGTGAAAAATTATGAAAATAAAAAGTTCGTTAAAGTCAATTAAAAAAAGAGATCTTAATTCTAAATTAGTGAGAAGAAGAGGTCGTGTTTACGTAATAAATAAAATTAATCCTAAATTTAAAGCAAGACAGAAATAGTTTTTATGGATAATGAAAACCATAAAAATACCTGGAACAACTTTACCAAGTTTGTATTATGGGGAACTGTCGCAGTTATAGTAGTTTTGATTTTAATGGCGATATTCCTGTTGTAGAATAGAGGTATGAAAATTGTTTCTATTTTAGAAGATCAAAAAATTGAAAAAAGAGTAGCAATAACTCCTGAAATTGCAAAAAAATATATATCACTTGGTATTGAGGTTTCTTTATGTGAGAATTATGCCAAACATTTAGGAATTAATGACGAGGAATATAAAAAATTAGGAGTTTCAATTTTAAAAGATGAAAAAGAAATTTTAACTAATGCAGATATCATTGTTCAAGTAGGTTTAATAAATGAAGATAAAAGTTCTATATTAAAAAAAAATCAAACATTAATTGGAGTATTTAATCCATATAATAATAAAGATAAAATAAATGATTTAGTAAAAAGGAACATTAATATTTTTTCACTTGAATTACTTCCGAGAATAACAAGAGCTCAATCAATGGATATACTATCGTCACAAGCAAATCTTGCTGGTTATAAAGCTGTAGTAGAGTCGTTTGCTAATTTTGAAAAAGCAATTCCAATGATGATGACTGCAGCAGGCACAATTCCAGCTGCAAAAGTATTAGTAGTTGGCGCAGGTGTTGCGGGGCTACAGGCAATTGCAACAGCTAAACGAATGGGTGCAATAGTATTTGCAACAGACGTTAGAATAGCTTCAAAAGAACAGGTTGAAAGTTTGGGTGGAAAATTTTTAACAGTTGAAGGTGCAGAAAATCTTGAGACGGAAGGCGGTTATGCGAAAGAGGCATCTGATGATTTTAAAAAAAAACAGGAAGACTTATTGTCCGAGACATTAAAAAAAATAGATATAGTTATTTGTACAGCTTTAATTCCAGGAAAAAAAGCACCAGTTATTATTAAAGAAAACATGATTAACAACATGCAAACAGGTTCAGTCATTTATGATCTAGCAGCAATTCAAGGGGGTAACACAGCAAACACTAAAGTTGATGAAATTATTGATAAAAATGGTGTTAAAATTATGGGCGAAAGCAATATTTTGAATAAACTTCCAACTTCTGCATCAAATTTGTATGCAAAAAATGTATTTAATTTTGTTTCGAATTTATATGATAAAGAAAATAAAATGGTAAATATCAATTTAGAAGATGAGATAATTCAACAAACTTTAATAAAATGAAATTATGGAAATAGATCCTTTTATATTTAGATTAAGTATTTTTATTCTTTCAATTTTCGTTGGATACTATGTGGTTTGGAGTGTTACCCCGTCTTTGCACACACCTTTAATGTCTGTAACGAATGCCATATCATCTGTAATAATAGTTGGAGCAATTATTGCAGGATTAGCAGGAAATTCTGATAGTATTTTTAATACCTCAAGTATATTCGGATTTATAGCAATAGCACTAGCTGCAATTAACATATTTGGAGGCTTTCTAGTAACCCAAAGAATGCTTGCGATGTATAAAAAAAAGAAGAAGGATAAATAATGTTATCTGCAAATTTATCAGCTATATTTTATTTAATTTCAGGGGTGTTGTTTATTTTAGCCTTAAGGGGATTGTCATCACCAGAGACATCTAGACAGGGAAATTACTTTGGGATTTTAGGTATGATAATTGCAATTACTGTTACATTTCTATCTATTGGTAATTTTTCAACCGGATTTGTAGTAATTTTAATTTTTCTTTTAATAGGTGGATTAATTGGTGCTTTTATTGCTTATAAAATTCCAATGACGGCTATGCCTGAATTAGTAGCTGGCTTTCATAGCTTGGTTGGACTTGCAGCTGTATTTGTTGCTATATCGGCTTTTTTAAATCCAGATGCTTTTAATTTAGGGTCTCCAGGAAATATTAAACTTGGAAGTTTGATTGAAATGTCAATTGGTGCAGCAGTTGGTGCAATAACTTTTTCAGGTTCAATTATTGCTTTTCTAAAACTTCAAGGAATAATGTCTGGTTCGCCTATAACTTTTAAAGGACAACATCCACTTAATGCAATAATTTTAGTTTTGATCGTTGTTAATATTTATCTACTTTGTACAACACAGTCTTCAAATTTGTTTTGGATACTACTTGCAATATCTTTTTTAATTGGTTTTTTATTAATAATTCCAATTGGAGGTGCAGATATGCCGGTAGTAATTTCTATGCTTAATTCTTATTCAGGTTGGGCTGCAGCTGGTATCGGGTTTACTTTAGAAAATACTGCGCTAATAATTACTGGAGCATTAGTTGGATCATCAGGAGCAATTTTATCTTATATAATGTGTAAAGGAATGAACAGATCATTCTTTAATGTAATACTAGGTGGATTTGGAGCAACGGATCAAACTAATTCAACACAAAATAAAGAACAAAAACCAGTCAAAAGTGGTAATGCAGATGATGCAGCCTTTTTAATGAAAAATGCTTCATCAGTAATTATTGTACCAGGTTATGGTATGGCTGTCGCTCAAGCACAGCACGCTTTAAGAGAGATGGTTGATACATTGAAAAAAAATGACATAAAAGTTTCTTATGCAATTCATCCTGTTGCAGGACGAATGCCAGGTCATATGAATGTTTTACTTGCTGAAGCAAATGTTCCTTATGATGAAGTATTTGAATTAGAGGAAATTAATAATGATTTTGCAAATGCAGATGTAGCATTTGTAATTGGGGCTAATGATGTTACGAATCCTGTTGCAAAAACAGATCCACAAAGCCCAATTTATGGCATGCCAGTGCTTGATGTAGAAAAATGTAAATCAGTATTATTTGTGAAACGAAGTTTATCCCCTGGCTATGCAGGCATAGATAATGATCTATTTTATAAAGAAAATACTCTAATGCTGTTTGCAGATGCAAAAAAAATGACGGAAGATATTACTAAAAATCTATAGGTGAAAATTGAATACCAAAATATTTTGTGACATTGCAGAATTAGATCAAATTAAAAAATTTAACAAAAAAAAAATTGTTAAAGGATTCACAACAAATCCAAGCTTAATGAGAAAAGCAGGGGCAAAAGATTATAAATTATATTCAAAAAAAATTCTTAAAATTTGTAATAATAAACCAGTTTCTTTCGAAGTATTTGCTGATGATTATCAAAATATGAAGAGTCAAGCAATGAAGATAAATATTTGGGGAAAAAATGTTTATGTAAAAGTGCCAGTTGTTAACTCAAAAGGTAAATTCATGGGTCGAATTATAAAAGAATTAAATAACGAAAAAATTAAACTTAATGTGACTGCTGTTTATAACTCAAAACAAACCGCCAAGATTTTAAATTTAATTAATAAAAAAACAAAAGTAATTATCTCAATTTTTGCAGGAAGAGCAGGAGATGCTGGTAAAGATCCAGTACCAGAAATAAAAAAAAGTATTCAATTAGCTAACAATTATAAAAATGTTGAAATTTTATGGGCTAGTGTTCGTGAGCCTTATAACTATTTACAAGCAAAACAATTAGGTTGCCATATAATTACTGTGCCACCAACAATTATAAAAAAAATTGAAAACTTTGGAAAATCATATGATCAATTGACAAAAGAAACCGTGAAAGCTTTTTTAGTCGATAGTAAAAAATCTGATTTTAAAATTTAGTTTGAATTGGTTGCGGGGGACGGATTTGAACCGCCGACCTTCAGGTTATGAGCCTGACGAGCTACCAGACTGCTCCACCCCGCGATATACTTAAATTCTATTTCTTAGTTTATTTAATTTTTTTACTCTTTTAATATTTTCTTGTAGAATTCGTTTTTTTTTCTCTGAAGGTTTTTCGTATGTGTTTTTTAATTTAATTACTTTGAAAAAACCATCTCTTTGAAGTTTTCTTTTTAGAACCCTCAAAGCTTGTTCAATATTATTATCTTTAACTTCTATTTTAATAACTACCTCCAGAAAAGTGGTTAACTAACACTTTTATAAATTTATGTCTATTGATTTTATTCATTATGTTTAAGCTTTATTAGCTTGTTTTTGTTTTTCCCTCTCTTTTAATTCTCTTTTAATTCTTCTTTCAGCTTTCTCTAGTGCTTCAACTAAATCCTTTTGGCTAAATAAATTTAAAGCAACAGGATCTTTTGGATTTAAATTATTATAATTCCAATAACTTTTGTTTCTTATTGAAGTAACAGAATTTTTAGTAATTCCAACTAGTTTTGCTATTTGAGAATCTTTTAGTATGTTATGCTGGCGAATAAGCCATAAAGCTGAGTCAGGTTTGTCTTGTCTTTTAGAAAGTGGAATATATTTTTTAATTTTTTTATCAGTATTTGATATTTCAATATCAGCACTTTTAATTTGAAGAGCTCTAGTTTCATCTTTAGAAGATAATTCAATTTCTTCCCTAGTCAATTGACCAGAGATGATTGGGTTATATGCTTTAATACCTTTTGCAACTTCTCCATCTGCAATTCCTTGAATTTCTACTTCGTGTAGATTACAAAAGTTTGCAATTTGTTTAAAAGTTAATGTTGTATTTTCAACCAGCCAAACAGCAGTAGCCATTGGCATTAAAGGAATGTTTGACATCTAGTTTTTCTTATCTGATTTGAAATTTTGAAATTTTTTATTAAATTTACTTATTCTGCCTTTATCCATCAATTTCTGTTTTCCACCTGTCCATGCAGAATGTGATTTAGGGTCTATTTCTAATTTAAGAACCTCACCTTCCTTTCCCCAAGTTGATTTGGTCTCAAATTGAGTACCATCTGTCATTTCAACTTTAATTGTATGGTAGTTTGGGTGTATGTCTTTTTTCATATCGAGACTTATAGCAAAAGATTTTTATAACACAATTAAAACTTCTCTAATTTTTTGAGCATTTCAGCATATATTGCATCACTTGAGGCTTTAATATCTATCTTATTTATATCAAATTCATGAATATCATTTACTAATCCTCCAGCTTCTTTAACTAATATCTCTCCTGCCGCAACATCCCAAAGATTAATTTTATTATGAAAAAA
>CACDTB010000026.1 GCA_902555535.1 uncultured Pelagibacteraceae bacterium
TAATTGGATCAAAAATTAATCCACTCAAAATTTGACCTTTATATTGATGCGCAATACAAATTGAAAAATGAGGTATTCCATGTAAAAAGTTTGTAGTTCCATCAATTGGATCAATAATCCAAATATTTTCTTCATCTTTATTTTTAATACTTCCAGTTTCTTCAGTAATAAAAGAATAATTTTTTTTTGTTTTGGACAATTCTTCAATTAAAATTTTTTCAACATTTTTGTCTGTTTTAGTGACGAAATCATAAGGACCTTTTTTTGATACTTGTAATTTTTCTACTTCTCCAAAATCTCTTATGATTGGTTTAGATGCTTTCTCTACAGCTTTGATCATTATATTTAGATTTGCAGAAATAGAAATCATTAATTATATCTTTTTAACATACTCAATAGTTCTAGTATCAACAATAATTTCATCACCTGACTCTATAAAAGGTGGGACCTGAATATTTAATCCATTGTCCAGCATTGCAGGTTTATAAGAAGACGATACGGTCTGACCTTTTAGAGCTGCATCAGTTGTTTCAATTTTACATTTTACTTGGTTTGGTAATTCTACTGAAATTGGCTTTTCGTTATAAAAACTCACAGAAACTTCAAGGTTTTCTGTTAAAAGTTTTCCTTTATCACCTACACTTTCTTTTTTTATTTCTATTTGTTCAAATGTTTTTGGATTCATAAAAAAATAATTAGCTTCATCACTGTAAAGATAACTAAATGTTGTCTCTTCTAAGGAAGCTTTTTCAACTGTTTCACTGGATCTGAATCTTTCATTAAGTTTTGTATTTTTATTTAAACTTTTCATTTCAACTTGAGCAAATGCTCCTCCTTTTCCAGGTTTAACATGTTGAGTTTTTAAAACTTGCCATAAATCATTTTTATATTCGAGCAGCATACCCACTCTAATTTCTCCAGCATTAATTTTCATTTTAACCTTTGTATAGCTTGTAATGGTTTATATAATTTATTATTCCAAATGTAGCCTGAAATAGCTAAAAATTTCACTTTGTTCAATAATAGATTTTTATAATTATCTGAATTAATACCACCAATGGCAACTATTTTTGTATTTGTAAATTTTTTGACCTTATTTAAAATTTTTATAGAAGCCGTATATTTCGTTTTTTTTGTTTTAGAAGGATAAAAGGCGCCTAAGGCAATATAGCTTGCTTTAGCTCTAATTGCTTTTTTTACAAGATTTAATGAATTATGGCATGTAACACCAATAATTTTTTTTTTGAGTATTTTTTTAGCGCTGTCTATATCCATATCTTTTTGGCCTAAATGACAACCATCAGCATCTAATTTTAAAGCAAGCATAGGATCATCATTGATTATAAATTTTACTTTATTTTTTTTGCATATACTTTTAATTTTTTTTCCGATCAAAATTTTTTGTCTTAAAGAGTATTTTTTGAGCCTAAGTTGGAAAAAACTAACTTTGTTGGTTTTTAGAACTAATTTTAGATGATTATAAAAATTTTTATTTATTTTATTAGGTGAAACAAGATAAATAAATTTTTTATTATTTATTTTCAAGTTCGCTTGACCATTTTCCTTGAGCAGCCAAGGAACACATTTTGGCTCTATGATTAAAAGTATTTTGAGCTGCTTTCGTATCTTTAATATTTTTTGACCAAACTTTTAAGGCACTTTGTTGAAGAGCCCTTCCATATGAATAAGTCATTATAAAATTAGTATTATTATTTTTGTTAATTAAATTTAAATTTTCTGTAGCTTCGATTTCAGATTGACCTCCAGATAAAAAGGCGATTCCAGGCACTTCAGCTGGCACTGAATTTCTAATACATTCAAGTGTTTTAAGGGATACCTCTTCACTAGAAATTTTATCTTTTGAATTATTTCCAGCAAGTATCATGTTAGGTTTTAGAATAATTCCAGAAAGATCAATTTTGTGAAAAATTAATTCTTCAAAACATTTTTTTATTACCTCTGAAGTTTTATTTAAACAAATATTAGCAGAGTGATTTCCATCCATTAATACTTCTGGTTCTACTATTGGAACCATTCCATTTTCTTGAACAAGTGCAGAGTACCTAGCTAGCGCGTGAGCATTACTATTAACTGCAAGTTTACTTGGATACTTTTCACTAATTAAATAGACACCTCTCCATTTAGTAAATCTTGCTCCAAGATCATAATATTTTTTTAATCTGCCTCTAAGACCATCCAAACCCTCTGTAATTTTTTCTTCATTTGAATTCGCCAAATCTTTTGCTCCAGTGTCTACCTTTATTCCGGGCAAAGCACCTGAACTAGAGATTAATTCTGGTATTGTTTTTCCAGAACTCGAAATTTGATTTATTGTTTCATCATAAAGAATTACACCGCCAATACATTCTTTCATGCACTCTGATGAAAAAAGTTTTTCTCTGAACGAAAGTCTATTATCTGGAGTTGAATCAACTTCAACTGCCTCAAGCCTTTTTGTCATAGTTCCATTGCTTTCATCTGCAGCAAGGATTCCTTTACCACTAGAAATTATTTTTAGTGCAATTTTATTTAGTTCAGTCATTTTAATCTAAGGCGGTTATACCAGGAAGCTTTTTGCCTTCAAGATATTCTAAAAAAGCTCCACCTGCAGTTGAAACAAAATTAAAATTATTAACAGCATTCAAGTTATTTAATAAAGAGACTGTATCTCCACCACCAGCTACTGAAAAAATTTTATTCTCTTTATTATTTTTAATTATTTTTTTTGCAATTTGAATACTTCCGTTAGCAAAATTTGGATTTTCAAAATATCCTGCAGGGCCATTCCACAGTATTGTTCTACTATTGTCAATAATATCAAATATTTTTTTAATTGTTTTTGGGCCAATATCTAAAATCATTTCGTTAGATAAAATTTCATTCAATTCTTTTTCCTGAGAAGACCCATTTAAATCTTTAGACACAATGACATCCTCAGGATAAAATATTTTACATTTTTCTTTTTTTGAAAGAGTGATAATTTCATCAACAATTAAATTACAATTTTTTTCTTTTATAGATTTTCCAATACTATTTCCAAAAAATTCTATAAAATTATTAGCCATACCTCCAACGACTATAATATTATCAAATTTTGGAATTAAATTTTTAATAACATTAATTTTAGTAGAAATTTTAGATCCACCAATTATACAAGTTATAGGTCTTGTAATTTCTGTAGTGATTTTGGTAAGAGCATTAACTTCTAAGTCAATTTGTAATCCAGAAAATGAGGGGAGAAATTTTGGTATCTCATGAATTGAAGCATGTGCTCGATGTGAGCAAGAAAAGGCATCATTTACATATATGTCTCCAAGGCTTGATAAATGTTTTGCAAATAAATTGTTATTTTCCTCCTCTTCAGAATAAAATCTAATGTTTTCTAAAATTAAAATTTCTTCACTAAAACTATCAAAGAAATTTTTATTTTTTATTTCTTTAATATTCTTTTTAACCAGTTTTACATTTGTACCTAATTTTTTTTCTAATTCTTCACAAATTGGCTCGAGAGACAGTTCTTCAACAATTTTACCTTTTGGTCTGCCTATATGAGACAAAATAATAATTTTGCTTTTTTTTTTTATTAAAAAATTTAAAGTAGGAAGAATTTTATCAATTCTTGTTGTGTCGGTTATCTTTCCTTTGTCTAAAGGAACATTTAAGTCGAGCCTTAATAATATTTTTTTATTGTTAAGATTTTTTTCTTTTAAAATACTTCTCATTAAGAGATATTGTGCAAACTTTTAGCTATATCACACATTCTATTAGAAAAACCCCACTCATTATCATACCAAGCTGATATCTTGCCCATGTTATTTCCAACTATGTTTGTCAAAGAAGCATCTAGAACTGCAGAAGCAGAATTATGATTAAAATCTATTGAAACTAATTTTTCATAATTAACTTCTAAAATATTTTTTAATTTATTCTTTGACGCAAATTCAAAAGCTTTGTTTATTTTTTCTACATCAATCTCTTTTTTTGTACAAAAAACCAATTCTGCAAGAGAAACATTTGGTGTAGGTACTCTCATCGCAATTCCTTCTAATTTACCTTTAAGACTTGGAATTATTTCCCCTATAGCTTTCGAAGCTCCTGTTGAGGTTGGAACTATAGACTGACTTGCAGATCTTGCTCTTCGCGAATCTTTATGAGAATTATCTAAAATTCTTTGATCACTAGTAAATGAGTGAATTGTAGTCATAAAACCTTTTTCAATTTCAAAATTTTTATTAAGAACACTTACGACTGGCGCAAGACAATTGGTAGTGCATGAAGCAGCAGATATTATTTTATCTTCTTTTGTAATTATATCTTCATTAACACCAAACACTATTGTTTTATCAGCATTTTTACATGGAGCAGAAACAATCACTTTTTTTGCACCATTTTCTATATGCGCAAGAAGTTTTTCTTTTGAATTAAATTTTCCAGTACATTCGAAAACATAATCAACGTCATGTTTTTTCCAATTAATATCTTCAATTTTTGTTTCTTGAGAAAATGTAATTTTATTTTTATTAATTATTAAATGATTTGGATCAAAATCTAGATTTGCATTAAATTTTCCATGTATAGAGTCGTATTTGATTAATTTAGATGTAGCTTCTGAATTTGACCTATTGTTTATATGATTTATTTTAAAATTTTTATTTTCATTTTCAACAATTGATCTCAATACCATACGACCAATTCGTCCCATCCCATTAATTCCAATTTTAATTTTCATTTTATTTTTTTAATAAATTTTTTGTAATATTTTTAATATTTGTGCTCTCTAGTCCAAAATATTTATAAATATCTTTATAAGGTGCACTTTTACCGAATTCATTAATTCCAAAAGTAATACCATTACTACCCACATATTTTCTCCAATAATCACTTGAACCAGCTTCAATCGATATTTTAAATTTTGTTTCTTCTAAAATTTTATCTTTATAAGATTTAGATTTTAAGTCGAAAAGTTCCATACAAGGCATTGATATCACTTTGGAATATATTTTATCTTTGGCTAATTTATGGCTGACCTCTATAGCTAGATTAACTTCAGATCCACTAGCCAATATTGTTAGATTAATTTTTTTATTTGTTCTTAAAACCTCGTAAGCTCCTAAAGAGCATTTGTTAACATTGGAGGCTTTTTTTCTTACAGGATTCAAGTTTTGTCTTGTCAAAGATAAAACGCTAGGTGTCTTTGAACTTTTTAAAGCATGTTCCCAACATTCGATTGTCTCAATTCTATCTGCAGGCCTAAAAACATTTAGGTTGGGTATTGTACGCAAACCTGAAAGCTGTTCTATAGGTTGATGAGTAGGGCCATCTTCTCCAAGACCAATAGAGTCGTGTGTCATTACATAAATAACTCTTTTTTGCATTAATGCTGATAATCTGATTGAAGGTTTACAATAATCAGAAAATATTAAAAAAGTACCTCCATAAGGAATTAAATTACTATGAAGAGCAATACCATTCATAATTCCACTCATTGCGTGTTCTCTAACTCCATAGTGAATGTAATCTCCACTAAAATCTCCAGGTTTTATTATTTTATGGTTTTTAGTTTTAGTATTGTTTGAGCCCGCCAAATCAGCAGATCCACCAATTAAATTATTTTTTTGCTTTGTTAATGCACTCAATGTCATTTCTGAACATTTTCTAGTAGCTAAACTTTTCGGCTCATTTATTGCATTTTCTTTTTCTTTTTTAAATGCTGAAGTAAAATTATTTTTTTGAATTTGATCAAATTTTATTTTTTTTCTATTAAATATTTTTTTCCATTTTTTTTCTAAAGCTTCACCCCTTTGACCAATTTTTCTCCATTCTTTTAAAATTTTATTTGGTATATCAAAGGGTTTATTTTTCCAGTTTAAATTCTTTCTTACTAGTTTGATTTCATCAAATCCTAAAGGACTTCCATGAGATGATGCTTTTCCAGATTTATTTGGTGAGCCATATCCAATTTTAGTTTTACAAGAAATAACAGTAGGTTTTTTAGCATTTTGAACTTTTTTTAATGCTTTAAAAATTTCTTTTTCATTATGACCATTGATAGAAATATAATGCCAGCCATAACCTTCAAATCTTTTTTTGAAATTGTCTGAAACCGCTAACTTGGTTGGTCCATCAATTGAAATTGAATTGTTATCAAATAGCATCACTAAATTCTTAAGATTTAAATGCCCTGCTAGACTCATTGCTTCATGGCTTATTCCTTCCATCAAACATCCGTCGCCAGCTAAAACATAAGTTTTGTGATTAATTAAATCTTTACCTAATTTATTTTTCAGAACCTCTTCAGCAATAGCAAAACCAACAGCATTGGATATACCTTGCCCCAGAGGACCTGTTGTTGTTTCTATACCTGTTTTTGGGTGATATTCCGGATGTCCGGCACAAATAGAATTAAGTTGTCTAAATTTTTTGATATTATTAATTGAAACACTTTTGTATCCTGTCAGGTAAAGTAAAGAGTACAGTAGCATAGATCCATGACCAGCAGACAAAACAAATCTATCTCTATTTAACCAATTTGGATTTTTTGGATTAAATCTCAAAAAATTTTTGAAAAGCACTGTTGCAACATCTGCCATACCCATAGGCATTCCAGGGTGACCTGAATTTGCCTTTTGAACAGCATCAATTGATAGAAATCTGATGCAATTAGCTAAATCATTGTGTAGTTTGCTCAAAATTATCCTGACTAGACTAAGAAGAATCTATTTAATAATATAAACATATATATATGAATTCTATAAACGAGAAAGAAAAAAAATTAAATATTGCATTAGAAGAATTAAAAAATTTAGATCTATCAAATCCAGAATTACAAAAAAATATCGAAAATTTAAGCACAAAACAAAATCAATTAGAAATTGAAAAAATACAGATTGAAGAAAAATATAAAACGTTGCTCGAAGAACATGAAAATCTTGCAAAAAAACTCGAGGATTTAAAAAATAAAGAAAAGGTAGAAGAAAGAAAACAAATTGAATTTTCAGAAAAAATTGATGAACTTAATCAGGAAACTGAAACTTTATTAGATGAGATAGATAAATGGCAAATGTAAGTATAAAATTTAATAATAAAGAGTTTTTACTTGCTTGTGAAGATGGACAAGAAGAGCACTTAGAAGAGTTATTAATCCAGATTAACAAAAAGTTTAATAATTTAAAAAATGATTTGGGAAATCTAGGTGAAAATAAACTTTTGTTAATTACAGCAGTAAAAATTATGGATGAATATTATGAAACTAAGAAGAAAGTAGATCAAAAAAAAGATGAATTAAATGATTTATCAAATAAATTTAAAGAATTAAAATCTTTAATTTATGATTATAGAGATAATAAAGAAAAGGAAATTGAGAAATTAAATTTAGATCATGAAAATTTCAAAAAGGAAATTGATGCAAATCAAAAAAAATATGAAAATTTAATTGATGAGGCGGCTGATCAAATATCAAATTTTGTTAAAAAAGCAAAATTAGAAAATATATCAAACTAGATCTGTGAATAAATCTAAGCTAAGAGGTAAAATTTTAAAACTTAGAAAAAAAAATTTACACAAAAAACTTAAACTCTATCCTAACATGATCTTTAGATTTTTAAAAAAAAATAAAATTAATTTCAAAAATGTAGGAGGATATTATCCGTGTAATTATGAGATTGATGACTTAGATTTGTTAAATTTTTTAAGAAAGAAAAAAGCAAATATTTCCTTGCCAATAATAAGAGAAAATAACCAAATGGATTTTTTTGAATGGACAAATAAAGATTGTTTAAAAATTAATAAGTATGGAATTGTTGAGCCAATTTCAGCAAAGAAAATTTATCCAGATATAATTTTTGTTCCATTAGTGGCTTATGATGATGATTTGAATAGATTAGGTTATGGAGGGGGATTTTATGATCGTTATTTTGAAAATATAGCGAAAATCAAAAAAATTTTGAAAATTGGATTAGGATTTTCATATCAAGAATTAAAAAAAATACCTATCAATAAGTATGATAAAAAGCTTGATTTAATAATAACTGAGAAAAAAATTATTCAATGAGAATTTTATTTTTAGGTGATGTTGTAGGAATTTCTGGATGTTCTAAATTAACAAGTAATTTATTAAATGAAATTGATAGAAAAAAAATCGATTTTGTGATTGTTAATGGTGAAAATGCAGCAGCACAAGGAGTAGGATTAACTAAAGAAATATGTAAGGATTTTTTTAGTTGTGGTGTTGATGTTATCACAACTGGCAATCATGTTTGGGATCAAAAAGAAATAATGGAATTTATTGATAAAGAAGAGAGATTATTAAGACCTAAAAATTTATTTGAACCTGCTCCAGGAAAAGGTTTTGAAATTTATAATACAAAGAATGATATTAAAATTGGAGTTCTTAATTTGATGGGTAATGTTTTTATGAAAAAGTGTGAAGATGTTTTTGAAGCGTCTCAAAAATTTTTAAAAGATAATTCGCTTAAAAAGGATTTTGATTTACTTGTAGTTGATTTCCACGGTGAAATTACAAGCGAAAAAAATGCTATAGGGCATTTATTTGATGGAAAGGCAACGCTAGTTGTAGGAACACACACCCATGTACCCACAAATGATGCTAGAATACTAAAAAAAGGTACAGGATATCAAACTGATGCAGGCATGTGTGGAGATTACGATTCAGTAATTGGAATGAACAAAGAAAATTCTTTAAATAGATTTTTAAAAAATAATTCAGTGAAACACTTTCCTGCCACCGGAGAGGCTACTTTATGTGGTGTTATAGTAGATTGTGATATAAAAACAGGATTAGCAATAGATATCAAAAGTTATGTTTACGGAGATCAACTAAAAAATATATAAATATCATGGCAGGTCATTCACACTGGGCAGGAATTAAACATAAAAAAGGTAAGGCTGATAAGCAAAGATCAAAGATATTTTCGAAATTATCTAAAGAAATTACTGTTGCTGCAAAACTTGGTGATAAAGATCCAGCAATGAATCCCAGATTAAGATCTGCAGTACAGGCTGCTCGATCTGCAAATATGCCCAAAGATAACATTGAGAGAGCAATTGATAAATCTTCTACAACCGCAGGAGTAAATTTTGAAAATTTAAGGTATGAAGGATTTGGACCAGAAAAGATTGCTGTTATTGTTGAAACTTTAACAGACAATAGAAACAGGACAGCATCAAATATTAGAACTATTTTTCAAAAAAGTGGTGGAAGCTTGGGAACCCAAGGATCCGCTTCTCATAATTTTAAACAATTAGGTATAATCAAAATTGATAAAAAAGAGATATCTGATGAAAAAATTATAGATTTAGCTATCGAGTCTGGAGCAGATGAATGTTTGTTCCATAATGATTATCATGAAGTTCAATGTCAAATGAGTGAGATATATAATGTTAAAAAAAAATTAGAGAAAATTATTGTAAACTTTATTTCTACAGAAATTGAATGGGTCCCGCTAAATAGTATTGATATAAATAAGGATAATAAAGATAGTGTATTAGATTTTTTAGATACTCTTGAGGAGGACGATGATGTGCAGAACGTTTATTCAAACGTTAATTTAGGTGGTATTTGATGTTAATTATTGGAATTGATCCAGGAATCTCAGGATCAATATGTTTTTTTGAGGATGGTATTATAAAAGATGTAGTTGAAATGCCTACTATGATAGATGGTAAAAAGAATAAGAAACAAGTAAATGGTCCTCAGATATTTAATGAAATAAGTGAAAGAATAAACAAGATTGACAAAAAAAATATAAAGGTCGTAATCGAACAAGTTTCTGCAATGCCAGGCCAAGGTGTGACTAGTATGTTTAATTTTGGTCAATCCTTTGGTATTTTAAAAGGAATTTGTAGTGCGATGCATTTACCTGTTTATTATGTTAGGCCAGCCAAGTGGAAAAAATATTTTAACTTAATTAATTCAGAAAAAGATGCTAGCAGAACTAGAGCTATTGAGATTTTTCCATATTTTTCTGCACAATTGTCAAGAAAGAAGGACAATAATAAAGC
>CACDTB010000027.1 GCA_902555535.1 uncultured Pelagibacteraceae bacterium
ACAAGCTGACTAATTTTGCAGATTAATTTATCTTTTTTTCCTGATAGAGCTTCAACCGAGGATGAAATTCTTTTAATGTAACCAGCATGATCAGCACCAAGAATGTTTATTAAATAATCAAATTTACGATCAACTTTATTTTTATGATATGCAACATCGCTTGCAAAATAAGTCCATGCTCCATCTGATTTTTGTAATGCTCTATCTTTATCGTCACCAAAATCAGTTGATTTGAATAGTAGCTGTTCTCGTTCTACCCAGTTTTTACTATCTTCTCCTGCTGGAGCTTTTATCTTTCCTTTGTATACAAATTTATTTTTTTCTAAAAATTTTATTACATTCTCAACTTCTTTGTTTAAAACAATACTTTTTTCACTAACAAAATTATCATGATTAATTCCTAAGCTCTTAAGGTTCTTTTTAATTAAAAGTAACGCCTGTTCTATAGATAAAGCTGTTAACTTATCGCTAATTTCATCATAATTATCAAAATTTAGATTTGAATTATTTGAAACTATATTTTTCGCAAAATCGATTAAATAATCTCCTGGATATAAATCAGGATTTTCTTGAGGAAATGTTTCGTTAAATTTTACTTCTCTAATTCTAAAGTATACAGATTTAGTAAAATTTATAATCTGGTTACCATAATCATTTACATAATATTCTCTTGTAACCTGGTGTTTATTAAATATTAAAACATTAGATATAACGTCGCCTAAAATAGCTCCTCTACAGTGACCTACATGCAAGGGTCCTGTAGGGTTAGCTGATACGAATTCAACTAAATAATTATTTTTTTTCTCTTTTTCATTAATTCCAAATTTTTCAGCGTTATCAATTATTTCTTTAATAAAGTTTGACCAAAATGATGGCTTAAATTTAATATTTATGAAACCAGGTTTAGCAATGGATATGTTTTCTATTTGATTGTCACTATTTTTTATTTCAGGTGCAAGTTTTTCTGCCAATTCTATTGGAGAAGTTTTGTTTAGTTTTGATAAAACCATTGCAACATTAGTTGAAATATCACAATCAAATTTTGGGGGTGGTATTTCCGCATTAATACCATTAAAACTTTCTGGAACGATGATCTGATTTTTTTTGCTAAGCTCAACAATAATAGATTTGATTTTATCTAGATATAATTCAAAAATATTCATTTATTATCGTTATATAGGTTAATTGCGTATCTATCTGTCATACCAGATATAAAATCTGAAATAGCTCTATATTTGTCTTTAGTCAATTGCTCTTTAGTAAGAAATTTTCTTGGATTTGATTTAATTATTTTAAATAATTTCTTAATTATCATTTTACCTCTTTGATTCTTATTAAGCACCGATTTATTGTCATACATTCTATGTCTTAAAAATGATCTGATTTCTTGCTCTGAATTTTCTATTTTATCTGAAAAAGAAACTATTAATTGATTTGATTTTGATACATCTTTTAATGATTTAATTTTAAATTTTTTAATATTTTTTTCTGTATTACTTAGTAAATCTCTTATCATAATATCTATTGAGTCTCTTATGATTTGGTAAATAGCAATTTTATAATTTTTTTTATTAATTTTGTTTTTATATTTTTGGTAAATATTTTTGAAAAAATCTAATTCAACTAATTCCTCAAGTTTAAATAGATTTGCTTTAATTCCATCCTGAATATCATGGTTATTATATGCAATATCATCTGATATAGCTGATATTTGAGCTTCTAATGATGGATAAGTATTAAAACTAATTTTATTTTTGAAAACTTTTAAACCAATTAGTTTATTGATCATGCTTAGATCATCTACAGGTCCGTTATGTTTTAAAAGTCCTTCTAAAGTTTCAAGAGTTAAATTTAATCCAGCAAATTTAAAATATTTATTCTCTAAAAACATTACTATTCTTAGTGTCTGAAGATTGTGGTCGAAACCTCCATAGTTTTGCATACATTCATCCAAAGCATCCTCTCCTGCATGGCCAAAAGGGGTGTGACCTAAATCATGAGCAAGACTCAAGGTTTCAGCTAAATCTTCATTTAATTTTAGATATTTTGCAATTGATCTTGCTATTTGAGCAACTTCAATTGAATGGGTAATCCTGGTTCTAAAATGATCCCCTTCGGTGTTAACAAATACTTGGGTTTTATGCTTTAATCTTCTAAATGATGCGCTGTGAATTATCCGATCTCTGTCGCGTTGAAAAGGAGATCTATATTTTGAATTAGCTTCGTTATTAAGTCTACCTTTACTTTTAAATACGCCTAACAAAGTGTCTTTTTTCATCCTTTAATTTAAATAATTAAGTATTATATTAGTAATAACAGTGTTCAGGCATGATTAAAGAAATTAAATTTACGGATAAAGCGTTAAAACAAATAGATAATTTGTTATCAAAAAAAGACAAAGGATCATTCTTCAGAATCGCTATTAAAGGTGGGGGATGTTCTGGTTTTCAATATGAATTTACATTTGATAAATCAAAACAAGATGATGATTTAAATTATCAAAATATTTTAATTGATAAAACCTCAGCTGATTTACTTAAAGGATCTGAGGTTGATTATGTGTCTGAACTTATAGGTGAACAATTCAAAATTTCTAATCCGCAAACCAAATCTTCATGTGGTTGTGGAGTGTCTTTCTCACTTTAATGCTCATTTCATCTTGGAATGTAAACTCGGTAAGAGCAAGAATCGAAAATATCAAAAGCTACTTATTAAAATATAAACCTGATATTTTAATGATGCAGGAAATCAAAACTGAAGATGTTAATTTTCCATATGATGATTTTTCATCAATGGACTATGAAAGTCACGTATTTGGTCAAAAAAGTTATAATGGTGTAGCGATCATCTCAAAAAATAAATTAAAAAATGTCAAAACTGATTTAATTAAGGATAAGTTAAAACAATCAAGAATAATTTCAGCTGAATTTGAGTATAAGAAAAAAAATATACAATTAATAAATATTTACACCCCAAATGGTAATCCTGTAGATACAGAAAAATATGATTATAAAAAAGATTGGCTTGATCAATTAATAAAACAATTAAAAAGTTTATCTAAAAAAAATTCAAATATTATTTTAGCTGGTGATTTCAATATTATACCTTCAGCAGAAGATGTTTATAATGTTAAAAGTTTTGAAGATGATGCTTTATACCGACTTGAAATAAGAAAAAAATATAGAGAAATGATTAATCTTGGTTTTAATGACGTCTACAGACATTTTCATGAGGATAAAGAAGGATATACATTTTGGGATTATATGAGGGGTGCATGGCAGAAAAATAATGGCATGAGGATTGATCATTTTTTAGTTTCAAATTCTATAATTGATCAAATTAAAGGTATTAATATTAATAAAGATCCACGAGGAAGAGAAAAGCCTTCTGATCACACACCAATTGAGATTAATTTAGCTTAGAGATTTAATTTTATTTACTAATTCTTCGTTAATATTTCTTGGACCAGTATCCATTCTATTCTTGTGACGTCTTTCTCCAGGTAATCTTACTTCACCCATTGATTTCATTTTTTCAAAAAATTCCTCAGCATGTTTTTGCCAATTAGTACCTGAAGTTTTATCTGGGTTAATGGCTAGTATGAATTCACCGCCACTTGGAGGACCACCATCATTATTATCTTTAGCTGCTGTTTCAAAACTAAAATTGTCACCAACTAATGCGCCGGCCATTAATTCTACCATCATTGCTATTGCAGATCCTTTATAGCCACCAAAGGGTAATAAAACTCCACCATCAGCAATTTCACCTGGATCAGTTGTTTCTTTACCATCTTTAGTTAATCCTGTTCCAAGTGGAACTTTGTGCCCTTCTCTTTTAGCAACTTGAACTTCTCCCATTGCCATTGAAGCAGTTGCCATATCATAAACAACAGGTGTTTTACCTGGACGTGGCCAAGCAAATGAAATTGGATTTGTTCCAAATAATGGTTTTATGGCACCAGCAGGTGCTACAGCAGGTTTGTAAGATGTGCAAGCAAATGCAACCAAACCATCTTCTGCTAATTTCTCTGTTTCAGGCCACATAGCAGCCATGTGATGTGAATTATTTATTGCTAACACAGCTACACCATTTTCTTTTGCAGCTTTTGCTAGTTCTGGCAATCCTTTATTTAATACAACAGGAGCTAAACAATTATTTCCTTCAACTTTAATTACTGATGGAGATATTTTTTTTACTTCGGGTTTCCCTTTACCATTTATCTTTCCACCTTTAAGTCCAGTCACGTAAGCTGGTAATCTAAATAGACCATGTGATACAGAACCATCTCTTTCAGCATTTCTAATTAGGTCTGATAAAATTGATGCTGTTTCATCATCACAACCGTTAGCTAAAAGAGTTTTTTTAGCTAGTTCAAATATTTCGTCTAAAGTTAATGAAACTGTACTCATTATTTTGATTTACATTTTTTACATAAACCAAAAAATTCTAAATTATACTTGCTATATTTCATTCCAGAGTCATCTGAAAAATTAGATAAATATTTTGAAAGTTTTGAATTACTTATTTCAGATACATTTTCACAACTTTCACAAATTGAAAAAGCTGTTGCTTTTGAGATTTGGCAACTAGAATTTTGACAAGCAATAAAAGCATTTCTACTTTCAATCTTATGAATTTTTCCAATTTCAACCAACTTATCTAAAGCTCTGTAAACTTGTAGTGGTGCTTTAATTCCTTTTTTTTGAACGTTAAAAAGAATTGAATAAGCTTTCATAGGTCCACCAGATTTATCAATAAGATCAAAAATGATTTTTTGATTTTTGGAAAGATTATGTTCTTTTTGCATCTTTAAATTCTTATCAATTAGTTATCAGTTTTTCAATTTAATCGATTGTTTAATGTTAAGTAAAGATAATATAAATAAAATCAAAGAAGCCATTATAATTGAAGGCCCAGATGATGTATTAAATTCAAGAGATGAAAATAGTCCTAATAATACTGACAACAATCCACCAATTATTGAAAATAACACCATCTTTTGAGGGCTATCAGAAATATTTCTAGCCATCGCAGCTGGAATAATAAGCATACCTGTGATCAATAATAACCCTACCATTTTAATTGATATGGCTATTACAGCGGCCATAAGAATTGTAAAAATAGCTTTTGCTCTCTCAGGGTTTAACCCTTCTGCTTCTGCTAATTCATAATTAACTGTAGATGCAAACAATGGTTTCCAAATTAATTTTAGAACTAATAAAATTACTGCCCCACCAGTCCAGATGATTAATAAATCATCAGTTGTTACGGCTAATATATCACCAAACAAAAGTCCCATAATATCAAAACGAATAAAGGTTAAAAAACCTATTACTACTAATCCAACAGCTAAAGAAGAGTGAGCTAATAGACCAAGCAAAGCATCACCAGGTAAATTAGTTTTCTTCTGTAATTGAATTAAAATTAAAGCAATTAAAGATGAAATAATAAATACTGAAAGAGCAATGTTTAATTCAAACGAGTAAGCTAAAGTAACACCTAGTAGAGCTGAGTGAGCTAATGTATCACCAAAGTAAGATAACCTTCTCCAAACAACAAAACAACCAAGAGGCCCAGTTACTAGGGCTATACCTAAGCCTGCAATTAGTGCTCTTATAAAAAAATCATCAAACATATTAATTTTTCTTTATTTCACCTTTGTCTGAATGAACGTGATCATGTTTATGTTCATATACAGAAAGAATTTGAGATGCTTGTTCACCAAATAAGGTTTTATATTCATTATTTTTAGCAACATCCATTGGTGATCCAGAGCAACATACGTGACCATTTAAACAAACCACATGATCAGTTGCGGTCATAACAGTATGTAGATCATGAGAGATTAATAGAATTCCACAATTTAGTGTATCAGAAATTCTTTTTATTAATTCATACAAAGCAATCTCACCAGTATAATCAACTCCTTGAACAGGTTCATCAAGAACTAATAATTCAGGTTTTTTTGAAATAGCTCTTGCGATTAAAACTCTTTGAAATTCACCACCTGATAAATTTCCTAAATTTTTATTCTTAAGATGGATAACACCTGTTAATGTAAGTGCTTCATCAATTGCCTCATCTTTAATATTTTCAGTTAGAAGCATAAAATCATAAACTCTTAACGGTAAAGTCCAATCAATAGATATTTTTTGAGGAACATATCCAACTTTATTTGTGTATTTCTCAACACTTCCTTCTATGTTTTTGTAAATTCCCAATGCAATTTTTGCGGTAGTACTTTTTCCAGATCCATTAGGTCCAATAAGGGTAACAATCTTTCCTTTTTCAACAGTTAATGAAACTCCTTCCACTAGCCATTTATCATTTTGTTTAAAACCAGCGTTATTTAATTTCACTAATGTACTATTTTCTGAGCTCATATATTGCTTGACTTATAAATGTTATATTATTACATAACGTTATATTATAACAACCAATTAAATTACTTATTATGAAAAATATTAAAAAAATACCACTTATATTCTCAATATTATCAATTCTAACATTCTTTACACCAGCAAATGCTGAAATAAAAGTAGTTGCTTCTATTAAACCAATTCATTCATTAGCTAGTTACTTAATGGATGGTATTGCTAAACCTGATTTAATAGTTGATGGATATGCATCCCCACACGGATTTGCAATGAAACCTTCACATGCAAAAATGCTTCAAAATGCAGACCTAATATTCTGGGTTGGTGAAGATTTAGAGAGTTTTTTAGAAAAACCATTGAGCTCAATTGCCAAGAAAGCAGAAAAAATTGAATTAATGGATACTAAAGGATTACAGGTATTAAAATTTAGAGAAAGAAATATTTTTGACGAACATGATCATGACGATCACGGACATGACGATCATGGTAAAAAAGAAGATGATCACGACGATCATGGACATGATGACCACGGCAAAAAGGAAGATGATCACGACCATGATGATCATGGGAAAAAAGAAGATGACCATGACCATGATGACCACGGTAAAAAAGAAGATGATCACGACCACGATCATGACGATCATGGTAAAAAAGAGGATGATCATGACGACCACGGACATGACGATCATGATGGACATGCGCATGGTGAATTTGATCCACACATTTGGTTGGACCCAATTAATGCAAAAGCTATGTTAAATGAAATGGCAGAACATTTAATTGAAAATGATCCTAAAAATGAAGCTAAATATAAAAGTAATTTAGCTAAAGCTTTACAAGAAATCGATAAACTTACAATTGATGTAATGACAGATTTAAGTAGTAGCGTTTCTTCAATTGTATTCCATGATGCTTATCAATATTTTGAGGAAAGATTTAATGTTAAAGTGTTAGGTGCATTTACTGTTAATACAGATGTTATGCCTGGAGCTGAACAACTTGCTGAAATTAGAGAAATAATTGAGCATGATAAAGTAGCTTGTGTATTCTCGGAACCTCAGTTTAATCCTGATATTATCACTGCAGTAGCAAAAGATATGAAGATTAAAACTGGTGTTCTAGATCCTCTAGGTGCAACATTAGATCCAGGAAAAGACTTATATTTCAATTTAATTAGAAATATGTCTGCATCTTTCAAAGGTTGTTAATTAAAATTAGGTTTAATCCGGGAATTTTTTTAAATTCTCGGATTAACAAATAATTATTACTGTTATTTAATCTTACAAAAAAGATTGTATTTATTTTAAAGACGATTTATTTTCTTTCATAATCTGACTTTATGAATGATTTAAATTTATTTAAAAAAAATGGCTTTCTTGTTAAAGAAAATCTAATTTCTCAAACAAAGATAAATAAAATAAATAAAATTGTTAATGAAGTAATTTCAAAAGAAAAAAAAAGAAAAAAAAGGTAATGGTGTAAATGGAACTCAGTCCTATGATAATTACCATTTTGTTTACAATTCAGGTTCTTCAAAAAATGAAGAAATTTTAAGACTAAATAATCCTCAGAACAGACATAAAGTTTTCTATGAATTGTCTAGAGATAAAAAGATTATATCTATAGCTAAAAAATTATTAGGTGGAACAGTTAGATTTCATCTAGGTAAATTAAATTTCAAGCTTCCAAATAAGAAAAAAGGTAGTGAAATTGGATGGCATCAAGATTGGGCTTTTTACCCTCATACAAACGATGATTTAATTACAGTTGGTATATATTTAGATGATTGTTATGAAAAAAATGGGCCACTTAAAATAATAAAGAATTCACACAAAAAGAAATTGTACAGCCACCACAGCAAAGAAAATTATTTTGTTGGAAAAATAGACACTAAGAAAAATAAAATAGGAACTAAAGATAGTGTTTCTATAACTGGAACGGCTGGAACAGTAGTATTTTTTCATTGCAGATCAGTTCATGGGTCTGGACACAATCAAATGAATAACTCAAGACCCTTAATTTTATTTGGATATAGAGCTTG
>CACDTB010000028.1 GCA_902555535.1 uncultured Pelagibacteraceae bacterium
TGACTTAGAGAATAGTATTCATTAATATCTGCATCTTTAAGATCTAATTTTTTTAAGGATAAATAAAGTTTTTCTAAATTAATAATTAATCTTGCACCTAATTGTTTATTTCTTGGATCTAAAAAAATTGGATCTTCTCTATATTTAATTGTGCATCCAGGTTGATCTTTTGCGTCGTCAAAAGTTAAGAATTTTTCATGAGAAAATGCTGCTACGACAAATTCATTACTTAAATTAAGAATTTCAACTTTTGATCTTAGCTTATATAGGGATAATTGTTTGAATAACTCCTCTGCCTGAGGTTTTTCACAATCCAAAAAATATCCAGACTTATGTTTTATAATTATAAATTCATATAAAAATTTACCTTGGGGTGTAAGTAATGAACCAAAACAACTATTTACATCGCTTACTTTGTTTATATCGTTACTAATAAGATTTTGAAGAAATTCTTTTGCATCTTCTCCATTAATATAAAGAATTGCTCTGTCATCTAAAATATAAACGTTTTTAATATTCATAATTGATTAATTACAGATTGTAATATAATAACAATTTCTCAAAATGTTAGATCTTATAATTAAAAATGGACAATGTTACATCGATGGTGAGTTAAAAGATGTAGATGTTGCTATAAAAGAAGGAAAAATTCAAAAGATTGGACAAATTTCAGAGGAAGCAAAAGAGACAATTAATGCAGAAGGCCATAAAGTATTACCTGGTTGCATAGATACCCAAACACATTTTAGAGAACCGGGTTCTACGGATACAGAGGATCTTCATTCAGGCAGCAGAGCAGCAATAGCTGGAGGTATTACTAGTGTATTTGAAATGCCAAATACCAATCCACCAACATCCAATATGAAAGAGTTCCAAAGGAAATTAGATCTCGCTAAAAATAGAATGTATTGCAATTATGCTTTTTATTTTGGTGCAACAGCAAATAATGCAGATGATTTAGCAAGTTTGGAAGGTTTAGAAGGATGTTGTGGAATTAAGCTTTTTGCAGGATCTTCAACTGGTAATTTATTAGTTGCTGAAGAGGATGATATAGACAAAGTTTTTCAAAATGCTTCAAAAGTTGTAGCAGTTCATTCTGAAGATGAAGCAATTTTAAAAGTTAATAAAAAATTGATTAAAGAGGGTGATGTTCATACACATCCAGTATGGAGAAGTGTAGAATGTGCAATAGCATCTACACGACGAATTGTTCGAATTGCAGAAAAGCATAATAAAAAGACGCATGTGCTTCATATTACCACGAAAGAAGAAATAGATTTTTTATCTCAGCACAAAGGAAACATTACATTTGAAATCACACCGCAGCATTTAACTCTTTATGCACCAGATTGTTATGACATGCTTGGAACTTATGCTCAAATGAACCCTCCTCTGAGAGACAAGTCTCATTATGATAGACTATGGTATGGTGTAAGAAATAATTTTAATGATACCATTGGGTCAGATCATGCCCCTCATTTAAAAGAAAATAAAGATAAGGTATATCCAAATACTCCATCAGGAATGCCAGGAGTTCAAACTTTAATGCCCGTAATGTTAAATCATATTAATGATGGAAAATTATCACTTAATCAATTGATGAACTTTGTTTGTGAAAATCCAGTAAGGATTTTTGGAATTAAAAACAAAGGATTTATTAAACAGGGCTATGATGCTGACTTTACAATTGTTAATATGAACAAAACCATCGAGATTAAAAATGAAAATATTGAAAGCAAATGTAAGTGGTCACCATTTAATGGATTTAAATTTAAAGGAACACCAACACATACTATTATTGCAGGTAAAATTAAAATGAAGGATGGAAAAATCTTAGGTGATCCTGACGGTACAGCTTTACAGTTTAGCTAAGTTTTCCAGTAAAACTATTTACTAAAATTATACCTATCACTATAAAGAATAGTCCTAATATTGCTTGCCAAGCTAAAGTTTGTTTAAAGAATATGTAGCCAAGAATTGCTATAGTAAAAATTCCAAGACCGCTCCATGTTGCGTACATAATAGCGATAGGAATTTTATCTGCTACAAAAGTTAACAAATAGAAAGCACAAAGATAAAAGAATGCAAGAGCAGCTGTTGGGATTAGTTTTGTAAAATTTTGAGTTACAGGTAATAACATTGTTCCAGCAACTTCGAAAAATACTGCACCTGCAAGAAATAAATATGTTTTAACCATTGTTTAAAATTTTATGTTTAATTAAGTCTTCTTTTATTTCTGTTAATATTGCTGGATCATCTATCGTAGGTGGAATTTTATATTCAACATTGTCTGCAATTTTTCTTATTGTTCCTCTTAAAATTTTCCCTGATCTTGTTTTTGGTAATCTTTTAATAACAATAACTACTTTAAATGCAGCAACTGGACCGATTTTATCTCTAACCATTTGTACACATTCTTTAGATATAGTGTGATTATCTTTATCAACACCAGATTTTAGAACAACTAATCCAATAGGTAATTGACCTTTTAGTTTATCTGCAATTCCAAGTACTGCACATTCAGCAACCGATTGATGCTCTGACAAAACTTCTTCTATTGCACCAGTTGATAGTCTATGACCTGCTACGTTAATAATGTCATCAGTTCTAGACATTATCCAAATATATCCATCATCATCTATGTGACCTGCATCATATGTTTGGTAATACCCTTCATAGTTAGACATATAGTTATCTTTATATCTTTGATCCGCATTCCATAATGTTGGGAATGTACCTGGAGGCAAAGGAAGCCTTACCACTATATCTCCCATTTCATTTGGTTTAGCTATAGATTGGTCTGGCTTGATGATCTTTACATCATATCCAGGTACAGCTTTACAGGCTGATCCATATTTTGTTTCCATCATTTCTATACCAGTACAATTAGAGCTGATAGCCCAGCTAGTCTCTGTTTGCCACCAATGATCAATCACTGGAACTTTAAGTAAATTCTCAGCCCATTTAATTGTATCTGGATCGGCTCTCTCTCCAGCTAGAAATAAACTCTCAAAACTGCTTAAATCATATTTTGAAAAAAACTTACCTTCAGGATCCTCTTTCTTTATTGCCCTAAAAGCTGTTGGAGCTGTAAAAAGAGATTTTACTTTATAATCTGAAATGATTTTCCAAAAAGCACCAGCGTCAGGTGTCCCAACTGGCTTACCTTCAAACAACACAGTAGTACATCCTTTAAATAATGGAGCGTAGACAATATAAGAGTGCCCGACGATCCAACCAATATCACTTGCAGACCACCAAATATCATCCATTTCTATGTTGTAGATGTTTTTCATAGTCCACTTAAGAGCAACAATGTGACCTCCAATGTCTCTCACAATACCTTTTGGAGTTCCTGTTGTTCCTGACGTATATAAAATATATGCAAACTCATTTGAGTTCATTTCAACACAATCAGCATCTTTAGATTTGGATACGACTTCTTCCCAACTTACCTCAATTGGAGCATTTAATTTAACCTCATGTCCAGGTCTTTGAAACAAAATCATCTTTTCAATTTTATGATTGGCGATTTTTATAGCTTCATCAACAAGTGGTTTGTACTCTACGGTTCTTCCTGGTTCAAAACCACATGAAGCAGTAACCAATAATTTTGCTTTACTGTCATCTATTCTGCTTGCAAGTTCATTTGAGGCAAATCCTCCAAATACTACCGAGTGAATTGCACCAATTCTAGCGCAAGCAAGCATTGCTACTACTGCTTCAGGGATCATAGGCATATAAATAATGACTCGATCACCCTTATTAGTACCTTGAGCCTTTAATGCTCCAGCAAATTTAGAGACTTTTGATCTTAATTCCTCGTAAGTAAACTTTCTTTTATTTCCAGTGATAGGGCTATCATATATTAAAGCTGTTTTTTGACCTCTACCTTGATCAATATGAATGTCTAAAGCATTATAACAAGTATTTGTGACCCCATCCTCGTACCATTTATAGAAAGGAGGGTTAGATTTATTTAAAATTTTAGTTGGTTTTTTAAACCAAAAGATATCTTCCGAGGCTTCTTGCCAAAACTTTTCAGGATTTTTTATAGAATTTTCGTAAATTTCATTAAACTTAGAAGTCATAAAGATTTGATTCGAATTCCTAATTTTATTTGGTTTTTAACTTATAAATTGTATTTAATTTTAAAAATTAAGTAAAATCAATGCTTATTAGTGACAATTAAGTCTTCATAAAACTAATTTTATTTGCTATTTAACCACCAAATTGGCTTAGGGTAACTTAAGTCTAGTTTATATAAACTAAAATAAAAACTAACGAAGAGGGAGTTTTTTATGAAAAAACTTAAACTGTTTGCTTTAGCAGCTATGGCCTTGATAGGTTTTTCAGGTATAGCTATTGCAGCAGACGCAACGATGTTGAGCCAAGATGACTTCGTAGGAATTTCATTCTGGGTTATCTCTATGGGAATGTTAGCAGCTACTGCTTTCTTTTTCATGGAAGCGGGCAATGTCGCATCAGGCTGGAGAACATCAGTTATTGTTGCTGGTCTAGTAACTGGTATTGCATTCATACACTACATGTACATGAGAGAAGTATGGGTTGCTACTGGAGACTCGCCAACTGTTTACAGATACATTGACTGGTTAATCACTGTGCCTTTACAGATGGTAGAATTCTACTTAATTCTAGCAGCTATTAACAAGGCAAACTCTGGAATGTTCTGGAGATTGTTAATTGGTTCATTAGTAATGCTAATTGGTGGATACTTAGGTGAAGCAGGTTATATTAATGCTACACTAGGTTTCATCATCGGAATGGCAGGTTGGGTATACATTCTTTATGAAGTATTCTCAGGTGAAGCTGGTAAAGCTGCATCGAAGAGTGGTAACAAATCTCTTGTAACTGCATTCGGAGCAATGAGAATGATCGTTACAGTAGGTTGGGCAATTTACCCATTAGGTTATGTATTTGGTTATTTAACTGGTGGTGTAGACGCAGACTCACTTAACGTCGTTTACAACTTAGCTGACTTCATTAACAAAATTGCATTTGGTCTAGTAATTTGGGCTGCTGCAACTAGTTCAAGCGGAAGAAGAGCTAAGTAATTTAATAAATTTAGAATAAATTAGGGCGAGTATGTTTTTACATACTTGCCCTTTTTTTTTAAGTACATATATCTTAATAAATGCCAAAAATAATTTATAATACTCACGATAAAAAAACTCATGCTATTGATGTACAAAATGGATTAACAGTAATGGAAGGAGCTGTTCAAAACGATATACCGGGTATTGATGCAGACTGTGGCGGAGGAATGGCTTGTGCAACATGCCATGTTTATGTAAATGAAGAGTGGTTAGACAAACTTCCAACAAAAGAAGATGGTGAGGAAGATATGTTAGATATGGCTTTTGAACCAAAAAGTAATAGTCGATTAAGTTGTCAGATAACAGTTTCAGATGAACTAGATGGATTAGTCGTTAATATTCCATCAAAGCAAAGTTAAATGAATAAAACAGATGTATTAATTATTGGAGCAGGTCCAACCGGTTTATTTTGTGCTCATCAACTTGGAATTATAGGATTAAGTTGTGAGATAGTGGACAATCTTGATAAAGCTGGAGGTCAATGTATTGAGCTTTACCCGGACAAACCTATTTATGATATTCCAGCAATACCTGAGTGCACTGGCGAAAAGTTAACGAATAATCTTTTACAACAAATTAAACCATTCAAAGTCAAATTTCATTTGAATGAAAGAGTAGAACAACTTAAAAAAATTGAAAATCGATGGCATATTAAAACTTCAGGCGGTATAGAGTTTGATGTTGCGGCAATTGTTATAGCTGGTGGTGTTGGTTCTTTTGAGCCAAGAAAATTTTCAATTAAAGAGTGTGAAAAGTTTGAAGGAAGTTCTTTATTTTATTCAATAAAAGATAAATCAATATTTAAAGATAAAACTATTTCAATATTTGGTGGAGGAGACTCCGCTTTAGATTGGGCTATTGAGCTATCAAATACCTCAAAGGTAAATTTAATTCATAGAAGAGATGGCTTTAGTGGAGTTGAAGCTAGTGTGCAAAAAGTAAAAGAGCTTAATGATCAAGGTAAGTTAAATTTATTCACAAAATATCAAATAGACTCTCTCAGTGGAGATAAAAAAATTGATAGTATTAAAATAAAACACGACGATGGAGAGATTAAAGAAATTAAATCTGATTATGTGTTAGGTTTTTTTGGTTTGATAATGCAGCTAGGTCCAATTTTAGATTGGGGTTTAAATATAAATAAAAAAATAATTGAGGTGAATACTGAAAATTTTGAAACTAATATAAATGGAATATTTGCAATTGGAGATATTTGTTCTTATCCAGGAAAATTAAAATTAATTCTTTCAGGCTTTCATGAAGGTGCATTAGCAGCAAGAGGCTGTTTTAAATATGCTAGACCGGATGAAAAATTAAGATTTGAATTCACAACAACATCTAAAGCTGCACAAGAGAGACTTGGTATTAAAAAATGATAGAATTATTTTCTGCCAATACTCCTAATGGGTGGAAAATTAGTATTATGTTAGAGGAAATTGGTTATGAATATAAAGTAACCAAAGTTGATTTAGAAAAAGACGAACAATTTAAACCAGATTTTTTAAAGATAAGTCCTTTTGGAAAAATACCTGTTATTGTTGATCACGAGAACAACAAAAGTGTCTTTGAGTCTGGTGCAATATTAATGTACCTAGCGGAAAAAAGTGGAAAACTTTATGATAAAAATGAAAGATTAGTTATTAATCAATGGTTAATGGCTCAAATGGGAACTGTTGGTCCTATGATTGGCCAACATCATCAATTTCATCATTATAACCCTGGAAAAAGTGAATTTGGTGAAGAAAGATATTTTAAAATCACAAAAAGAATTTATGGAGAATTAGATAATAGATTAAACGAGTCGAGATTTCTAGCTGGACCAGATTATACAATTGCTGACATTGCAACCTGGCCATGGATAGCTAGACATGAATGGCATGATATTGGATTAAAAAATTATAAAAATTTGTCCCGATGGTATCTCGAGATAGCTAAACGAGAGTCTGTTATGAAGGGTTATTGCTTTATGGATAAAAGTGCAAAAATTCCAAAGTTTTAAAAATTTTTATCCAAATAATCTGTAAAGAGTACTAAGTATTCCATAACCAGAAAATTCAATAGCAACAATAATTATAATAATTAGTATTAATTTTTTATTCATTTTAAAAACAAATATAATAGCAAAATGATCCAGAAAAAAGGATAGTAAAAATAAATATATTTCTTCGCAAATAGAAATGAAATCGATTTTTGTTTAGGAAATTTTTTTCTCATTTAATCATCTGCGTGGACTTTTTCATTTTTCTCATGTTTTTCTTGTGCAGCAATTGTATATTTAGCAATAGGTCTTGCCATCAACCTTTTTAATCCAATTGGTTCAGCAGTATCCAAACAATATCCATAGATGTCTTCTCTAATTCTTGCTAAAGCTTTATCTATCTCTGAAATTAATTTAATTTGTCTGTTGATTGCTTTCATTTCAACATTTTTGTCAGTATATGAATTTGCTTGATCAACTACATCTGCTGAAATACTATTATCGTCCATACTACCATTATAAAGTGCTTCATTATTAGACTTAACCAAATCTTTTTTCCATTCGGTTAATCTCATTCTGAAGAATATTTTATGTTTTTCACACATATATTTTTCGGTATCCTTTGGAACATAATTTTTAGATATTTTTATTGGAGTTGTTTTAGCAACCTTTTTAGTTACAGGTTTAGCTTTAGATTTAGCAACTTTAACTTTTGTTTTTGTAACTTTTTTTTTAACTTTAGAAGTCTTTGGCATAGCTTAATTTTAAACGCTCGCAGTATATTCAGCAAATTAGGGGTGTCAAGCGAGCTTAATTGATATAAATAATGTAAATGACCATTAATAACAAAAATACAGATAATGTTTTTTATATTTTTGTTACAACCCACCTAATTTTTTGGACCTTGATTCCTTCTATCACTAATCACAATTTACCATTGGATACTATTGAGGCTTTAGCGTGGGGGAGCAATTTAGATTGGGGCTTTAATAAACATCCACCTATGAGTGCCTTTTTTCCAGAAGTTTTTTACCAAATTTTTGGGCCTCAAGATTGGGCCTATTATCTTTTAAGTCAAATCTTTGTAATTATTTCTTTTTTCTATGTATTTAAATTATCCAATGAAATATTTAATAAAAACATATTAGGTTTAATTTCTGTATTATTAATTGAAGCAATTTATTTTTATAACTTCACTACACCTGAATTTAATGTAAATGTTTGTCAATTACCATTTTGGTCTTTAGTAGTTTATTATTCTTGGAAAATTTATAGTGGAAATGAAATAAAATTTTTAGATT
>CACDTB010000029.1 GCA_902555535.1 uncultured Pelagibacteraceae bacterium
GAAACTTAATAAAGATGTTAAATCAAATGAGATCCAGCTACAAATATTAAATTTAGAAAATTCTAATATTCCAGTAAGTAGATTTTTAAATGTTTATAAGAATGAGCTAAATGTAAAATTAAATACCATAAACCTTATGGTTGCTTCAGCCTCTGAAATGAAAGATTGGAAACTTAGTGATTGGGCTAATGCTTGGAAAAACCCTATTCCAAAATCAATCGTTAATGAAGCTGGAATTGAGATAACTTTGTCTCAAGATGAAATTGAATCAATTAAAGCGCAACTAGCTATGAAAAATTTTAAGGAACTAATAGATTTAGAAGAGTTTAACAATTTAATTAAAACAAATTCTGATAATTTTTCAAAAATTGGAAATGATTTAAATTTAAATACTCAGTCATTCGAATTTTCTTTTACGCTTGATGATTTTGCTAAATCTTTTGGTGATACTTATGGATTAGATATTAATAATTATTCTGATTTAACGGATCTAGCAAACGCCCAGCATGGTGCTAACTGGTCTGTTGAAGAATATGCTTCAGCCTATCAAGATAATGTTGATATTATCAATGCACTTCAGTCAGGCTCTATAACTTCCTTTGATGCTGGTCAAATAGCAGCCGCTGCTAATAGTAGTCTTCAGGATGTAGCTGATACTATTAGGGCTGCAACATCAGCTGGTGTTTCAGTAGATCTAGAAGCAACAGCTCAAGGTTTGGGTTATGGGAGTTTCGCAGATGCAGTTGCAGCATACAATGAACAACATGGAACCAATTATACTGTAGATGAAGCAAAAGAGTCTTTGGGACAATAAATTTTATTAAAGTATTTTAATGGATACTAGAAATGAAACTTAAAATATTAGAGATAAATCATAGTTTGAGAGTTAATGAACAAAGAAAAAGCAAGTAAACTCTGGAAAATTATTCAGGAAGCTGGCGATTATTTGGGGTGCTAGTGGTACAACCTACCTGACACTACCTCACACTACTTCACACTAGTTAAGCGGTTTATATTTTTTATATTTATAAGTTAACCGCTTAAAGACTCATCAATTTAAGCAATAAACTAGTCCCCAAACTAGAACATTTGGAGATAAATCAAATAAATATTTTAAAGTAATTAGACTCCTATTTTAGTATTTGGTAACTTTGAAATATGAAAAGTTTAAGAAATTTAACGAATAAAATTTCAATTGGACTTTCTGGTTTATTAGCAGTTCCTTATGGCAAACAACTTGAAAAATTCTTTTCAAACATAATAGAAGAAACTCCCACTGTATACGATAAGGCTATAGACAAATTTTATAACGACACAGGTATAGGATCTTATTTACATAGACTTTTTGACAATAGTCATTCTCCAATTTTAATGTGGGAGAAAGTAAAAAATACTCTCCCAGATGATAGTAATTTTGAAGAACTTAAAAATTATTTTATTTCAATGGCTAAAGATCTCCAAACTCCAATGGGTATACCATTGCACAATATTGAAGATAAAGTTTCGTATGACAAATTAGCTTCAACAATTAGTGAAAAATTTTTTATTAAAAAAAGCTGGTTATATGATCTTCAGACAGTGAATTTGTTAGAGGTTTTTAGCTCAACTTTAGGAGTTGTAGCTTTATTTTTTGGTTGGAAGAAAAAAGACAAACAGGAATTTGCTGAATTATGCGCATCATTGGGTTTAGCAGGCGCTGTTGGCGCTAATCCAATTTTATTGATAATTTCAATAGTGTCTCTAGCTAAATCCTATACACAAAATAAAAATAAAAATAAGTTTAAAACAGGAACCCTTAAAGGGTTTGTTGGAATGGGATCTTTTATAATGACTGCAAGTTTATTCTCTAGCCCACTAATTGGAATCATTATCGGATTAGCTGTTGCAGTTAGTGTTAAAAAATCTCTTAAAAAAATGGATTATCAAGAAGTATATGATTGGTTTAAAGAAAATATAAGTAAATATGCAGATACTATATCAAATGCTACTGGTATAACTTACCTTTATAAAAAGATAAAAAATTTTGTTTAAGAAATGTTTATCAAAAAAGATAAAAAAAATCCTAGATGGCTATATGCTTTAATTGGAGTTCTTGGTTTTGCCATACTTAAACTTTTGGTTGATGGTAAATAATGAAAATACTTCTATCGATTCTTGTTTTTTTGTTTCTTGAGGTACAGTTTTAGGACATGAGAAGACTTGGTGGTATTGCATTAATTATAATTGCGCTTAGTAGTGGAGGCATAGGAATTGCAATGCTTGGTGGAGGTCTAGCAGTTCCTGGTTTTTTAGTCTTGGGTTTTGGTATTTATCTTTTTGTGACCTCTTTTAATAATAAAGAGGAAAACGAAAACAAAAGTGAAGAAGAAGAAATACTAGGGAAAAAAAATTTAGGTCAGTTATTTCTTGGAGTATTAATATTAATATTTGGAATTATAAATCTAGTTAACGCTTCTTTAATAATGGTAAGCATTATAGCCATTCTTGTTGGAGCAGGCTTAATTTTTTATAATCTCTCAAGCACAGAAGAACAAAAAGAAGTAGAAAAAAAAGAAAAAAAAATAAAAAAAAAGAAAAAAAAGAAATCAAAAGATTCAAGCAGTGGGTATGGATCATTAATTTTTGTTATTTTGTTTGGATTTTTGGCGGTTATTATCTACACATCAATGAATTCTGAAACAAGCCAACAGAAAAAAATACAAAAAAAAGAACAAGTTAAAAATTGGAGAGCTGACGGAGTATTTAAGGACGAATTAAGTGTGTGTAAAGGGCGTATAAAATCTAAATATCCTAAAAAGAAATTCACTCAATTTTACTGGGAGAAATATACAGCTGATAAAAATAAAAAAACTTATAAAAAAAAAATAAAAATGTGGATGAAATATGATGGTTTAATAAGAAAAAATAAAACTTTTAAGTATGTTGATTGTCATTTGCAAGTTAATACCAATCAATCAATAACCTTTTTAAGCATTAGTGATAAATATAAATGATTGAAGCTTTAATAATAATCGAAGTATCAGCGTTAATCTGGTATCTTTCAAATAAATGAGCAAGATTCATTATTTAAATAGTCATTTACATAAATTCAGAGAAAAAAGTAAAATTACAATTGATGTAGAAAATATAGGGGCCTTAGCTGATTATAATACCTTTGGCAAAGAAGATAAAAAAACTACCAAGATATTTACAGAATGTTTTAAAAATAAAGAAAGCTATAAGGAACTACTAAGAAAACTACCAAACAACATCGAGCGTACTGGATTATATTATCTAATTACTGTTTATTGGATTGCCTATACTTGCCATTATCATAATGATAAGTTTGATGAAGCTATGGAGAAATGTTTAGAAGGTATTGATGAATATGTAGTTCTCTTAAATAGCCCTCATTTCTGCAAGAAGGTATATTATTATTTAAATCCTATTGGCGAGGTTAAATGAAAAAAACTTCAATCGATCATAGTTCTGGTTTATAGGATTTTATAGGATACTAGTCCCCAAACTAGAACATTTGGAGATAAAACAAGGTTTAAAGTAGAATGAACAAAGAAAACGCAAGTAAACTCTGGAAAATTATTCAGGAAGCTGGCGATTATTTGGTGGGACAATTACCTGACCATCCAAACCATCCTAAAGGAAGAAACCCCTATGCTCATGTTGCTGTATGTGTAAAAAGTAAATTTAATGCAAGCTACAAAGATATTCCAGATGAGCAATATGAGGATGTATTAAAATATATAGAATTTTTAAAACAAAATCCAAATTAATTATGTTTGTGAGCTAATTATTGCTTTGGAAAATAATCTTTTAAATCGCCTTCTCGATAAACATCAGCTGTACAACAATGAAGACCTCCTCCAAAAGCATATGCATCTCTAAGCTCTACCGGTATAACTTCCATTCCTAATTTATCTAATTGTTCAGCTTGATAAGTTTCGCTTTTTTCCACGCATACAGTTTTAGGATCCAAAACTAAAACATTCATTGATAACCATGTTGATGAATAACATAATGGTGGTGGTTCGTTATGTGCTGGTTGCGCACTGTCCACTATTTCCCAACCATTATCTTCAAACAATTTTCTCTGTTCCTTAGGAAGTCTTCTTTGTGGGTTATTTATAATTAAACCCTCTTTTATTGGTGTAAAAGTTGCGTCAATATGAATTGGATAAGGATCACCAGGGAAATTAACTGCATGAACTCTATGATCTTTATAATGTCTCTTTAGCCAATCAATTCCTTTCAGATTTGTTGTAAATCCATGTTGAACCACTAAATCTTTGCCAAATCTTAATACATCTGCAGCATCGAATAACGGTTCTTCTTCAGTGGTTACAAAATATTTTTTTTCAGTCCATTCTAATCTTTTTTGAACACCTATTTTATCTGATAGATAATCTTTTCTATAATCTGCATCAGTTAATCTAGGTTTTGGAGCAGATTCATGTCTCATGTTAGGATCTTGATTATAATAATCTTTTAAAAGTGGTCGGTAGCATAAATATTCAAACCAACGACAACGATAACTCATTGTAGCTTCTAAAATTTCATTACCTACAGTTAACAAAACATCTCTTGGAGGCATACAGCCAAACATTGTTTCAGCTTTCCAATCAGGCGTAGATGTTTTTTGATTAAAATCTATTGGTGTTGGTCGATCAACCTTAATTCCTCTTTTTTTAAGCATATTTGAAAAATCATCTAAAAGTTGATTTGCTTTATCTATAGTATCTTTTGTTCTTGGTCCAAACTGACCTCGCATATCACTGTCTTCTGGAACTTTTGCATCTAATGCCGGTTCGGGAGCTGGTATACATGTGCCATCTGCTCTACCAACAATTACATGTTTCAATGGATCCCATTCGTTCCAACTATTAACAATAGTTTTGTTATCACTCATAAAGATTAGTTTTTTATAATATTATACTCTGGGCCGAAAGGAAATTTTGTAATATTTTCTACTCCATCTTTGCCAATAACCAAAATATCATGCTCCCTATATCCTCCTGCACCAGGATTTCCTTCTGGGATCATTATCATTGGCTCCATTGAAACCACCATGTTTTCTTCTAGTACTGTATCAACATCTTCTCTTAATTCTAATCCAGCTTCTCTGCCGTAAAAATGGGAAAGCATACCAAATGAATGTCCATAACCAAAAGTTCGAAACTGAAGATAACCTTGCTCAGCAAAAAGTTCGTTAAGTTCATGACAAATGTCAGAACACTTAACTCCTGGTTTAATCAATTCTAGTCCTCTTTTGTGAACTTTAACATTTGCTTCCCAAGCTTTAAGTGATACTTCATCTACATGATCTAAAAATAAAGTTCTTTCCAATGCAGTATAATATCCTGAAATCATTGGAAATGTATTTAAAGATAAAATATCACCTTTAATTAATTTTCTATTTGTTTTTGGATTATGTGCTCCATCGGTATTTATGCCTGATTGAAACCAGACCCAAGTATCCATATATTCTGCATCTGGATAAGTTTTAGCTATTTCTCTCTCCATTTTATCTCGTCCAGCAATTGCTACTTCAATCTCTGTATTGCCTTCTCTAATGTTACTTACTATTTCCTTTCCGCCAATATCTGCAATTCTTGCACCATTTTTAATAATTTCTATCTCTTCATTTGATTTTATCATTCTTAGTTTCATCAAATCTTTTGAGATATCACTAAAAACTGAGAAAGTAAAAATAGATCCTATTTTATCTCTCATGTCTAATGTTAAATGATCATTTTCAATACCAATGCTTTTTGGGGGTTCGTCCCTTCCAATAATTGAGACAATGGCTCTTAAAAAATTATCTTTTTTCCAATCAGTATAAATAACATTATCACAATGCGATCTTCGCCAGGGTTGGCTCGCATCAATGTTTGCTGAAATTGTTGAAATTTTATCTTTTGTTATAACGCATCCATAAGGTCTTCCAAATGAGCAATAAATAAAACCAGTGTAATATGCAACGTTATGCATTGAGGTTAAGATAACCATATCAAGGTTATTTTTATCCATAGTTGATCTAAGTTTGTTCACACGTTGAGTGTACTCTTTATTTGAAAAAGGAAGTTTTACCTTGTTACCATTTTTAAGTTCAAAAAAATCTGGTCGTTCCATATTAATTTAATGCTATATATCTTTTGTTCCATCTCATAATCATACTGTAGTAAAACAATGATAAAAAAAGAAAAAAACCACCAATAATAGTACTTGTAGATGGCACTTCATTAATCCCAAATATTGGTACCCAAACCCAAAAAATTCCTCCAACAACTTCTGTTAAAGATAAAAGTGTTAGTTCGGCTGCTGGAATTGCTTTAGAGCCTATTGAATATAAAATTAATCCAAAACAAACTAAAGTTCCATGAAGTGAAAATAAAACTCCATTATAACTAGTAGAAAAAAAATCTAAGTCATTTGAAAAAATAACAGCTGTTGCAAAAATAAAACAAAATAATCCTGAGAAAGCAACCGTTGTAAATTTTGGTGTTTCTTTTCTCCATCTTAAAGTTACAGAAAAAACTGAAAAACCAAGTGAAGAAGTTAGGCCAAAAACAAAACCAGTTAATGATTTTTCATCAGTGTTGCCAAGAGCCATAATAATAATGCCGAATGATGCAATTAATATTGAGACCCATACGCTCAAAGAAATCTTTTCTTTTAGAAATAAAAAAGCTAATAAGGCTGTAAAAAAAGGCATTGCTGCTAAACAAAGTAACGTAACTGCAGCACTTGTATTGGTGATTGAATAAATAAAAGTAATCATCGCAATTCCTAAACCAGAACCACCAATTACTCCTGATAAACCTATTTTAAAGTAGTTTTTGTAAAAATTTTTTCCCTCTTCAAAAAATAAATAAAGATTTAATAAAATAAAAATTGTTAAACCTCTGCCAAAAATATACTGCCAAGGCACCAATTGGGGATTGTCCATATATCTAACAACTAACGGACCAAAGGACCATAGAAGTCCTGCAAAAAGAACAACGGGAATAGCAACTCTTGGATTTCTTAGCTCAAACATATTACGAAATCTAATTCTAAAAAGATTTTTCTACAACAAAAATACGTTTTTAGATTAAGGTTTGATTGAAATGATTAGGGAAAAAACAATCTACTATCTCCCCTTTTTTAAATTTTGATTTACCAGAGGGCAACAAAGCCCAAATATTTGATTTTATGAAGGATTTAACTCTAAAAGACTCTTGTCCTTTTAATATTTCAATTTCTATTTTTCCATCTTTAGTTGTGCTTAATTTACTTTTAGCAAATCGGGTGAATTTTTTTTTTTTTATAAAACTATTTTTTAAAATACCACGCACCGGTATTTCAGTACTTAAACCCAGTGTATTTGCAATGTAAGGAACAACAAAAAACCTAAAACATGCTGCGGAAGACATAGGATTTCCTGGGAGACCAAAAATTGCTTTTTGTTTAGATTTAATTTTAGCAAATAAAATTGGTTTTCCTGGTCTAATTGCTACACTTTTAAAATAATCAGATAATTTAAACGTTTTTACTACACTTGGTATATAGTCATACTTACCAGCAGAAACTGCGCCTGAGGTAATTATA
>CACDTB010000030.1 GCA_902555535.1 uncultured Pelagibacteraceae bacterium
AGATTTTTTATAATCATTTTTATGAAAAAAGAAAAAAATTAAAATAGATAAAAAAATCAAAATGAATAAAAAAACTAATATAAACAACCCTCTTTCTGGATCATTAGCAAATGTATGAACTGAATTTAAAATTCCTGATCTTACTAAAAATGTTCCACACATACTAAGTGTAAAAGTTGCTATAGAAAGAATTATTACCCATGAAGTTAAAATAGATTTTTTTTCTAATACTAAAATACAATGTAAAAGAGTTGTTAACGCAAGCCATGGCATTAAAGAAACATTCTCTACAGGATCCCAAAACCAAAAACCTCCCCAACCTAATTCATAGTAAGCCCAAATTGATCCAAGCAATATTCCTAAAGTCAAAAATATCCACGAAATCAAGATCCATTTTTTTATATGCGATGCCCAACTAGTAGAAATAATTTTTAAACATGTTGCAGCTAGAACAGAAGAAAAAATAATTGAAGAGCCCACGTAGCCTAAATATAAAATAGGTGGGTGTATTGCTAGAGCTGGATCTTGTAAAATTGGATTTAATCCAAGTCCTTCCACAGGTGTTGGAAAAATATAATTAAATGGATTTGATGTTTTGATCAAAAATAAAAAAAAACCAACTATTATTATTTGTTGAAATACTAAAGTTAAAATTTTGTATTTTATTGGTTGATTTTTGTTACTAACTAAAAATAAAAATATAAATAAAGTTAAAACAAGTAACCATAACAGTAAACTGCCCTCATGATTTCCCCATGTTCCACTTATTTTATAAAATAATGGTTTAGCAGTATGAGAGTTATTAAATACTGTTTCGTTACTGAAATCTGAAACAACAAAAGAAAAAATCAAACAGAAAAAACTAATTACAACAAAAAACAGCTGTAAAAATGTAAAAGATAATATTTTGGTATCTAATATTTTAGAATTATTAAAATTTTTATATGAAAAATAAAATAATGATAATCCAATAATTAATCCTAATATCAATGAATAATATCCAATAAGACTATAAATCAATTTATTTTTCTCCCAATGCTTCCTTTACTTCTGGTGGCATATAATTTTCATCATGCTTAGCTAAAATTTTTGTTGCAGAAAAAAAACTTCTATCTTTTAAAAAACCTTCTGCAACAACCCCTTTTTCCTCAGCAAATAAATTTGGAACTACACCAGAGTAAGTAACATTTATTTCATTTTTAAAGTCTGTAATTATAAAATTAACCTCATCTGAATTTATAGAAATAGAATTTTTTTTAACCATGCCCCCAACTCTTATTTTGCTTTTGTTTATTTCCGTAAGAGATTTAATTTCTGTAGGTGATTGAAAATAAACAACATTTTCTTCTAGAGATTTTAAAATTAAAAATGTTGTTAAAATTAAAGTAATTAAGATTATTACTATTAACAAAAATCTTAGTTTAACTTTTCGACCATACATGTCTTAAAAGTTAATTATTTGTTACGTTTGCTAAAATTTCTTTGTTAATTCTTTGTGATTTTGCAGAATTAGCTTGCTCATTAGTAAGTGATCCAAATTTAGCAGCAAATTTGTTTTGTTCTCTAACAAATTGCATTTTAGTTACCAAATATAAGCTTAGGAAACTTATTAGAGTAAAACTAAAAGCAGATAGCACATACACTGCATATCCATTCATAAAAAGTAATTCATTTATCATAATCTATCTAAGCCTTTATTTTTAATTTTTATCAGTTCTGTATTATATTTCATTAAGAAAATTAACAATGAAAAAAGAGCAAATGCCGCAGTCATTATCAATAATGGGTAAAGCATTGATGAATGAATTGAGCTTTTTGATAAAATATTAATTGATGCAGGTTGGTGAAGTGTGTTCCACCAATCAACTGAGTACTTTATTATTGGAACATTGATGATACCTATAATTGTTATAAAAGTTGAAATCTTATAGACTTTTTCTTCTTTATCATAAATTCTCCATACAATTAAATACATTGCATAAAAAAATGCTAAGATTAACATTGAAGTAATCCTTGCGTCCCAAGCCCACCAGGTTCCCCAGGTTGGTTTTCCCCAAATTGATCCTGTAACTAAAGCAATAATATTAAAAACAAATCCCGAAGGGGCTAAACTTTTAGAGATTAAAAAAAAGTTTTTATTTCTAAACACAAAACCACAAATAGATAACAAAGTTATAGAGGAAAATATTCCAAGTGAAATCCAAGCAGCAGGAACATGAACATACATAATTCTAACTGCATCACTTTGTTTATAATCTTCAGGAGATATAAATAATGCTTCAACTAAACCAACACTTAATACAACAATAAACAAAAATAAAACGTACTTAGGTGCTTTTGACGTAATTTTGAAAATCTTGTTAGGTTCAAAAAGTTTAAACATATTTTTTTTTCGAATTTTTTTGGTGATTTCTATTATGAAATAGTTTTCTGATCAAGAATGCAGAGGGGAGATAATGAGATTGAAGTTAACGTTTAACACTCTTGACCAGAAGATACTAAAAATATAGCTAATTTGTATGGCCTAGATTTGAGCTAAATGTGTTTGAATGATGGTTGCCTTAATTAGAAAGCTTAAAATAACTAGAGCCTTTTTTCCCCGAAAAAATCTCTTCAATCAAAGGGTGTTTTATTGGCTCACCAGAATCATCCATTAGCAAATTTTGCTCTGAAACATAGGCTTCATAAGTTATCTCATCATTTTCTGCCAACAAATGATAAAAAGGCTGATCTTTTCTTGGTCTCACATTTTTTGGGATAGATTGATACCATTCCTCTGAATTATTAAATTCAAAGTCAACATCATAAATCACACCTCTAAATTCAAAATGTTTGTGCTTAACAATGTCTCCGATCGAAAATTTTGCTTTTTGAACTGGCATTGAACTTAGTATGGGTATTTAAAAATAAAAATCAATGCTTAAAATATAAATGTTTTGTGATGTGGCAAATATGTTAATATCTTTTAAGTGAATAAATCTTTTTTAAAATTTGTTACTGATTTCGGTCCCCTAGCAATTTTTTTTTTCTATTATTATAATAGTGGGAAAAATTTATCAGTAGCAATACCTCCACTTATAGTTGCAACTTTAGTTGCATTAACGGTTGTATGGTTTTTTGAAAAAAAGATACCGCCAATGCCTTTGGTAAGCGGAGTTCTAATTACTTTTTTTGGTGGATTAACTATCTACTTTAATGATCCTATATTTATATATGTAAAACCAACTATCATTAATATTATGTTTGCTCTTGCATTATTTTTTGGGAAATATTTCACTAAAGAACCAATTCTTAAAAAAATTATGGGCAAATCTATTCCCATGACAGAAATTGGATGGGAAATTCTTAATAAAAGATGGATGTATTTTTTCTTTGGTCTTGCTTTATTAAATGAATTTGTTTGGAGAACTCAAACAGAAGAATTTTGGGTTAATTTTAAAGTGTGGGGAATGCTTCCAATAACAATAGTATTCACAGGATTTCAAATACCTTTAATTAATAAACATAAGATTGATGCGTAGTAATTTAAAATTAGTAGTAAATAATCCACATAATAAAATAGAGCAAAAACATTTTTTTGAAAAAGATGAACTAAAAATTATATTAGACTTATATGCTAAAATGGTTTCTGAAGGTTCTTGGAAAGACTACGGTTTAAGTATTTCAAGTAAACAGGTAGATTTTAGTGTTTTTAGAAATGCCACTGAAAATGCGCTTTACAAAATTTGTAAAAATTTTAAGCCTAAAAATAAAAATCTTAAATATTTGATTACTGATACAAGCGGTAAAATATTAAAGAATTCTTACGATCTTAAAATTTTATTGAAAAATACTAATTGGAAGAGACTTTAAAAATAAATTTATCTTCTTTGACCAAATAATCTTAACAACATTATAAATAGATTGATAAAATCTAGATATAAAGTTAAAGCACCCATTACAGCTTTCTTGCCCATTAACTCACCTGAGTCTGACGCAACATACATATTTTTGATTTTCTGAGTGTCATAAGCTGTTAAACCAACAAATATTAAAACACCTAAAATTGAAATCACAAAATACATCATAGAAGATTTCATAAAGATATTAACAATTGAAGCTATAATTATTCCAATTAGACCCATCATTAAAAAAGATCCAAACTTTGTAAGGTCTCTTTTAGTTGTGTATCCGTAGATACTCATCGCTCCAAATGTTGCAGATGTAATGAAAAAAACTCTAGTCACACTCATTCCAGTGTAAACTAATAATATTGAAGATAAAGATAGACCCATCAGAGCTGCAAAAACCCAAAAAGTAGTTTGTGCTTTTGATGCACTCATCTTATTAATTCCAAAACTCATATAAAAAACGATACCTAGAGGTGCTAGCATCACAAGCCACTTAAGACCTGATAAATAAATTGCATTACCCACCTGTGTTAAACCAACGATTGAACCTGCATCATTAGTAACAACAGACATTTTAAATGTTAACAGTGCAACTATCCCAGTTAGCAATATACCTGTTGCCATGTAATTATAAACTTTTAACATGTAGGCTCTTAAGCCTTCATCCATTACAGCAGTTGTTTGTTGTGCTGCTTTAGCTCTATTTAGTATTCCGTTTTTATCAAATTCCATAATAGATAATATATATATTCTTTTACTAATTATTCAAGATACCTTAAAAGATTAACAAAATTTTAACTTAAAATTTCTAATGAATTACAAAAATTTAGGTAATACCGATATTAAAGTGAGTACAATTTGTCTCGGTACCATGACTTGGGGAGAGCAAAATACCGAGCTTGAAGCATTTGAACAAATGGATTTTGCTTTAGATCAAGGAGTAAACTTTTGGGACACTGCGGAATTATATGCAGTACCTCCTAAAAAAGAAACCTATGGTGATACGGAAGAAATTATTGGGAACTGGTTTGAAAAAACAAAAAAAAGAGACAAAGTCATTCTTGCAACAAAAGTTGCTGGTCCAGCAAGAGATTATCTAAGATGTGGAGAAAATAGTTTTACAGGTTCAAATTTAAACTCTGCTTTAAATAATAGTCTCAAAAGACTCAAAACTGATTATATAGATTTATATCAACTTCACTGGCCAGAAAGAAATGTAAATAATTTTGGAAGACTTGGTTATGTTCACAAAGAAAATGAATGGAATAAATTTGAAGATATTCTTGCAGAATTAAGTAAATACATTGATCAGGGAAAAATAAGATACGTTGGTTTATCAAATGAAACCCCTTGGGGAGTTCTAAATTATCTTCAATTATCTAAAGATAAAAAATTACCAAGAATGATGTCTATTCAAAATCCTTACAGCCTATTAAACAGATCTTACGAAGTTGGATTGGCAGAAGTTTCAATAAGAGAAAATATTGGTTGCTTAGCATATTCCCCACTGGCAAGTGGATATTTAACTGGAAAATATAGAGATAAAAATTTTCCTAAAGGATCAAGAATGGAGAGAGATTTCGATTTCTGGACGCGTTATAGAAAACCAAATACTGAGGATGCAGTAGAGCATTATTATAAAATTAGTGAAAAATTTGATCTTGATATGAGTCAAATGTCTATAAAATTTTGTGAAATTCAAGACTTTATGACTAGTGTAATAATTGGTGCAACTACAATGGAGCAGTTGAAAACAAACATAGAAAGTGTAAATGTAAACTTATCTGATGATGTCATTAAAGAAATTAACCAAGTACAAACAATTTATCCAAATCCATGTCCATAATTAAAAAAATTACAATATTTTTAGGAATATTATTTATAAGTAGTATTACCCAACTTTCAGCCCAAGAAATTAAAAAAATAGGTAAATATAAAGATTGGGAGGCAATGGTAGTTTCTGATACTGATGGGAAAGTATGCTTTGCTCAATCACTACCTATTTTGCAAGCACCAAAAACAAATAAAAGAGATGCAAAATTATTTGTTGCTTTCAGACCAAATGACAATATTAAAAATGAAGTAAGTGTTACCCCGGGTTATGAATTTAACAAAAGTAATTCAGTGGTAGCTTCTTCGGGGAAAAACAAATTTAAATTTGATATTAAAGAGCAAGGTTTTGCATGGATTGCTGATAATAAAATTGAGTTAAAAATGATAAAACAAATGAGAAAAGGATCTAGAATTATGATTACTGGATACAATCAACAAGGTTCTCAAACAATTGATCATTACTCATTACTAGGATTTACTAAAGCTTATAACGCCTCAAGAAAAGCTTGTAGTTAATTTAATGAAATCAAAAAAGAAAATTGTTCTAGCTTATTCTGGAGGTCTCGATACCTCTATAATTTTAAAATGGCTTCAGGAAAATTATGATGCAGATGTAATTTGTTATACAGCAGATATAGGACAAGAAATTGATAGAAAAAAAATTATAACTAATGCAAAAAAATTTGGTGTTAAAAATATAATTATTAGAAATTTGAAAGATATATTTGTTAAGGACTACGTTTATCCTATGATCAGAGGACATGCGATTTATGAGGGTGTTTATTTATTAGGAACATCTATAGCAAGACCTCTTATTGCAAAAGATCAAATAAGAGTAGCAAAAAAATTCAAGGCCTATGCAGTTTCGCACGGAGCAACTGGTAAAGGTAATGATCAAGTTAGATTTGAATTAGGTTACCATTATTTTGGACCTAAAATTAAAATCATAGCTCCATGGAGAATTTGGAAATTAAAATCTAGAACAGATTTAATTAGTTATGCAAAAAAACATGGTATAGCTATTCCTAAAGATAAAAAAGGTGCACCTCCTTTTTCAGTGGATGACAATTTATTTCATACATCAACTGAAGGAAAAGTTTTAGAAAATCCAAAAAGTTCTGCACCGGAATTTATTTTTCAGAGAACAGTTTCTCCAGAAAAGGCACCTAACAAACCATCGTTTGTTACTATCAATTTTAAAAATGGTGATCCTTTTGGAATTAATGGGAAAAAAATGTCTCCAGCTAAATTATTAACGAAGCTAAATGACCTAGCAGGTAAAAATGGAATTGGAAGAGTTGACTTAGTAGAGAATAGATTTTTAGGTATAAAATCTAGAGGAGTATACGAAACACCTGGTGGAACTCTTTTAA
>CACDTB010000031.1 GCA_902555535.1 uncultured Pelagibacteraceae bacterium
GTTGCTACTAACGGGTTTTATCAAGAAGGATTAATTCCTGAAATGGATGGAAGGGTTTTACCAGTAATTTCAAATATTATTGTAACAAGAGTATTAACTAATGAAGAACTTAGTTTACATAGCTTTAATACCTATGCTCCTATAGCTAATACAAAGAACCTCTTGTATTATTATAGAAAATTACCTGATAATCGAATTTTATTTGGAACTAGAGGGGATTTTAAGGGTAGTGATCAATCAAATTTAAAAAGGGCAAATGATATGCAAAAATTTTTAAAAAACATATTTCCTAAGTGGAACAATGTAACAATTGATTATAATTGGCGTGGATTAATTGCATTATCTCAAAAACTTACTCCTTCTATTGGCAAAATAGATAATGAAGAAATTTATTATGGATTTGGCTATAGTGGAGTAGGTGTTAGTTCAGCACCTTGGACAGGAAAACAGTTATCTAAGCTAGTTTTTTCTTCTAATAGTAAGGATTTAAATATTTCAAAAATTTATAAAGGTCTACCTAAAAAGTTTATTTTTCCTCAATTAAGAGTACTTTATTTTAGATTGGCTGTGTGGTTTTATAGAATTAAAGATAAGTTAAATATATAATGTTTGAATTAAAAAATCTAAGGTTGTGAGTAATTTAAAATTCATTTAAAATATATAAAATATGTTAACTTATATAGTACCATTTTTAATTCTTATCTTAGTAGTGGTATTTATTCATGAATATGGACACTACTATTTTGCGAGAAAATATGGAGTAGGTGTTACAGATTTTTCTATTGGTTTTGGTAAAGAATTATTTGGTTGGAATGACAAATTAGGTACAAGATGGAAAATATGTGCAATTCCATTAGGTGGATACGTTAAATTTTTTGGAGATAGAAATGTTTATTCACAAGCTGACCATCAAGAAATTTTAGAAAAATATAACGAAGTAGAACGGGAAAAATTATTTATTTTAAAACCCTTATACCAGAGAGTTTTAATTGTATTTGGGGGTCCTTTAGCTAATTTTTTATTAGCTTTAGTAATATTTTTTGCAATTTATACTTTTATAGGTAAAGATTTTACTCCTGCTGTCATAAATGAAGTTCAAAAAGATAGTCCAGCAATGGCAGGAGGTCTAAAAGCTGATGATATAATTTTAGAAATAGACGGTAATGAAGTTAAAAGTATTATGGAAGTTTCTAAGTTTATAACTATGTCTACTGGTGATTTTATAGACTTTAAAGTTAAGCGTTCTTACGATGAATTAATTCTAAAAATTAAGCCAAATATTGTTGAGGGTGATGATGGATTGGGAAACAAGATTAATAAAAGAATGATTGGTATCAAGCTTGGTGCCTATAATAATAAAGTTAACCACGTTAAATTAGGACCTGCTCAGGCTTTATATCATGCATGCCATGAAGTTTATTTTGTAAGCGTTTCTTCACTAAAATATATCGGAGGCATGATTTTAGGTAAAGCTGATACTTCTCAATTGGGAGGGCCAATTAGAATTGCTAAAATTTCTGGACAAGTTGCAACGTTTGGAGTGTTGGCTTTCATTAGTATGATGGCTTATATTTCAATAAGTTTAGGACTTATTAATCTATTCCCAATACCAATGTTAGATGGAGGACACTTAATGTTTTATGCTTTTGAGAAAATTTTAGGGAGACCATTGTCTCAAAAAACTCAAGAAAATTTTTTTCGAATCGGTTTGTTTTTGTTGATATCATTAATGTTTTTCACCACATTTAATGACTTAAAAGACATAGGTTTATTAAGATAATTAATTATATTTAAAGTTAAAAAAACCAGGTAAATCAACATTAATTTAAGTTTTTACCACATATTGTATGTCAAAAAATCTTAGACACAAAAAAAAAGCTTGATTTATCAACGTTTATGACAAGTATAAATTTAACCAACAAAACCGGAGCTAAAATGAACAAAAAACAACTAGTAGCATCACTTTCAGGTTCATTAAATTTGAGCAAAGCTGATGCTGAGAGAACATTTGATACAATTACCAACACTATTTTGGATGCATTAAAAGGTGATGATACAGTAAAGATTGCTGGATTTGGTACTTATAAAGTTGCTAAAAGAAAAGCAAGAGTTGGAAGAAACCCACGTACTGGGGAGCAAATCCAAATAGCTGCATCTCAAAAGGTAAAATTCTTACCTGCAAAAGCTTTAAAAGAGGTATTTAATAAGTAATTAATATTTTTTAACAGCCCTAACTTTTATAAAAATGTTTAGGGCTGTTACTATATGCAAAAACTGCATACCAAATTTTCCTAATCAACGTTAGTTTAAAATTTTTTTAAATTTATAAGACATCATTTAAACAAGTGGAGGTCTAATGACTAAAATAATAAAAAAAATATCAGCACCGCTTCTTAGTTTGATACTTTTATTAAACATGAGTAGTGCAGGTATGGCAGAGACAACAGTCTCTGGAGAAGTTCAAGCGATATTTAATTCGCTCCTATTTTTAATTTGTGGTTTTCTTGTCATGTTCATGGCGGCAGGTTTTGCAATGCTTGAATCTGGTATGGTAACTTCAAAAAGCGTATCAGTTATTTGTGCAAAAAATATTGGTCTTTATTCAATTGCCGGAATCATGTTTTGGCTTTTTGGTTATAATTTAGCTTATGGAATTCCTGAAGGAGGATACATAGGAACTTTTACACCTTGGGCAGATGCTAGTGCGGTTGATACAGGTTATGCTGATGGATCAGATTGGTTTTTCCAAATGGTATTCTGCGCAACAACAGTTTCAATTTGTTCAGGTGCCATGGCTGAAAGAATTAAACTATGGCCGTTTTTCTTATTTGCAGCTATTTTGTCTGGAATAATTTATCCAATCGTTATGGGTTGGCAATGGGGTGGAGGCTGGTTAGCTGAATTAGGCTTCTCAGATTTCGCAGGTTCAACATTGGTTCACTCAACAGGAGGTGCAGCTGCTTTAGCCGGTATCATGCTGTTAGGTGCTAGATACGGAAGATTTGACAGTAAAGGTGAGGCGAAAGCGATCAAACCTTTTGCTGCTTCTTCAATTCCATTAGTAACAGTTGGAGTTTTTTATTTTATGGTTAGGTTGGTTCGGATTTAATGGTGGATCTCAACTAGCTATAGGAACATTTGATGATGCAGTTGCTGTATCAAGTATATTTATTAATACTAATCTTGCTGCTTGTGGTGGTGTTATGGCTGCTGCAATAATCACAAGATTAATGTTTGGTAAAACAGATGTAATTCAAATGTTAAACGGAGCAATTGGTGGTCTTGTAGCTGTTACAGCTGAACCATTAGCGCCATCACCTTTAGCAGCAATTTTCATAGGAGCTGTTGGTGGATTGATCGTAGTATTTGGAACTAAATTATTATTTAATTTCAAACTTGACGATGTTGTAGGTGCAATTCCAGCTCACATGTTTGCTGGTATTTGGGGAACATTAGCAGTGCCATTAACAAACGCTGATGCATCGTTTAGTGCACAATTAATCGGTGTACTTTCAATTAATATTTTTGTGTTTGCTGTGTCATATATAATCTGGTCAATAATGAAAGCTACGTTTGGAATTAGATTAAGTAAAGAAGCTGAAACCAAAGGTACTGACGTTACAGAAACAGGAGTAATAGCATACGCAATACGTGACTAATTGCATGTAATATAGAGGCTCTTCGATCTCCATGTCGTTATCTCATTGAAGAGCCTCTAAAAAAAAATTAACTACACTCTCTCTCTAGTTAGTTGTCTAAAGGCCTCGGGAACGGGGCCTTTTTATTTTTTTTCAATATTTTCAAGAGTTTTTAATACTTCTTTGGCATGATCTTTAACTTTAACGTTATACCAAACATTAAGTATTTTCCCTTTTTTATCGATTAAGTAAGTTGTTCTAATTATTCCCATAAATTCACGACCCATAAATTTTTTTTTACCCCAAACTTTATATTTTTTAAGAACTTTTATTTCTTCATCAGAAAGTAAATCAAATTTAATTTTGTATTTATCTCTAAATTTATCATGACTTTTTAAGCTATCTTTAGATACTCCATATACCTCACAGTTTAATTTATTAAATTTAGGAAGTAATTTGTTAAAGTCGTTAGTTTCTATGGTACATCCAGGTGTGTCATCTTTTGGATAGAAGTATAAAACAACATATTTTCCAAGTGAGTCCTTTAAAGAATATTTATTATTTTTTGTAGATGGAATTATAAATGATGGAGCTTTAGAGTTAATTTTTAACATATTTTTATAGCAATATAATCTTTTTAAGGTAATTTAAAATAAAATTATGAGCATAAAAACAATTCAAAGTTTGGTTTCTGATGCTATGACTGAAATCAAAACAATTGATGTTGATGAAGCTTATCAAATGGTTGAAAATAAAAATTGTAATCTCATTGATATAAGAGAAAGTAATGAATTGGAAAATACTGGTAGCGTAGAAGGAGCAAACCATATTCCAAGAGGAATGCTTGAAGTTTATTTAGATCCTAATAGCCCAATATTTCAAAACGGACAAATAGACCAAAACAAAGAATTTGTCTTATTTTGTGCTGGAGGTGTAAGGTCAGCTTTAGCTGTAAAATCTTTAAAAGATATGGGATATCAAAAAGTATCACATATTGATGGTGGGTTTGGTTCTATAGCTAGTAGTAAATTTAAAATAATTTAATTAGTACTAAATTCTTCTAAAGCATATTCAAGTCTATCTTGTCCCCAAAAAATTTTATCATTAACTATAAAGGTTGGAGTTCCAAAAACTTCTTTTTTAAAAGCATCAGTAGTAAATTTAATCAATTTATCTTTAATAGATTGTTCTTTTATAGATTGAAAAAATTCTTCACAATCAATTTTTAAATTCTTTACTAATTTAGATATATTTTCAACATTTGATAAGTCATGATTATCTTTCCAATAAGCGTCAAAAAAACAATTTAAGTAATCTTTTTGCTTATCCTTACTAATACTAATATACCCCCTCATTATATTTAAAGAATTTATTGGGAAATTAGAATTCCATTTGAATTCAATATTATTTTTTTCAGATACCAAATTGCAATCTTTTATATTATTTCGCAATTTATATTCATTAAATGCAGGAGAATCAATTCCAGCTAGCTTATGTAGGCCACCTAAATAAATTGGTTTGTAATTAAATATTATATTTTTATGTTTAAGGATTTTTTTGTGCGCAATATATGCATATGGGCTAATTATATCAAAATAAAAATCTATATGATTACTCATACAAACTAATTCTTTTTGCGTAAAAAATTCTAATTATCCAATATAAAAATAAACCTATTGGACCAATTAAATAAGTCACAATTAATGGAACAGCCATCAAAACTTTATTCATAGAAAACTTTTGAGAGTCTTTAACCATCCATCCGCCAATAAATAAGTTTATAGCTATAAAATGAGTCCAAAATATCATTATGTACAAATGATCTTCAAATAATCTGGATAGTTCATTTAAACCTAAGTAAAGAGTGAAATTTCCATCAAAATCGTAACCAATTAAATAAGATTTATATAAGATGAAGATATACACACCACCTAATATGAAAAACGGAAAAATTGATGTTACAAAAATTCTACTTAAATTTGACTGAGGAAAAACTATCAAGATAAACCAAAAAGGTAGAACTCCAATGTTAATCCACATGTAAAGTGTTTCAATTGAAAAATAAGTATAAATTTGTTCAATCATTTAAATATATTATATTAAATCTAACAATGATTCCTATAAGAAATAAAAAAAAAACGCTCCAAGTAACTGTTGATGAGATGCGTAATTTTGCCTTTGCTTATGTTGAAAAGTACGCTCCTTCAAAACAACAACTTAAAACTTATTTATTAAAAAAATATATGAAACTATCAGTATCCGATGTAAGAAAAAAAGATGTAAATAAACTGATTGATATTGTGTTGTCCGATCTAGAAAAAAATAGATTTATAAATGATCAATTTTATTCTGAAAGTAAAGCTAAAAGCATGATTCAAAGAGGAAGCTCAATCAATAAGATTAGAAATTATTTAATTGGAAAAGGTATTAACGAAACATTTATAAAGGATACAGTTGATAAAATAAAAGACGATAATTCTGATCAAGATTTTTTTTCAGCAATAAAATTATGTAAAAAAAAAAAAATTGGTCCAGCTAGAGTAGAAGATAATAGAACTTTATTTTATAAAAAAGATATATCACTACTTGCAAGAAATGGATTTGATTTTGAAACTTCAAAAAAGGTAATGGATATAGAAAAGAGTGAATATCTAAAAATAATAAATTTACTTTAATTTTTTATCTTTTTCTTCTTTTACAAGATGATTTATTTTATTTCGTATGTAATTTTTTACGAAAACAAATACTAACAACCCAAAGATTGAAACAGAAACAATAATTTTTAATATTATTCTTAATTGTTCATCCATTATACAATATTTTTATTTTTTAATATTATACTTGGGTTTTTTAAATTTTTTTTACCGTATAAAATTTCATTTCCTTCAAAATCAGATACAGTTCCACCTGCATGTTCTAAAATTGCATGACCAGCTGCGATATCCCACTCATATGCCCTGGGTTCAGCAACATAACCATCGTATTCACCTGCAGCAACGACACAAAAT
>CACDTB010000032.1 GCA_902555535.1 uncultured Pelagibacteraceae bacterium
TATTATTGCAAATTTTTCTATAAGTAATTCGAATGGCGTAGAAGAAAGATTTTCACCAGAATTGCGAATTTACAATCAACCCGTAATTGCGACAAGTGAAGCTGATATTAAAACAACTCTTATGTCAGATAAATTTATAGTTATTAATCTAGTTCAAAATCAAGATTTTTTTAATGTAAGATATCAAGTTAAACCATTTATGTTGTGGATCTGGTTATCAGTAATACTTATATCTTTTGGGGGAATTGTTAGTTTTTTACAAAATAGATCATGAAAAAAAAATTATTAACTTTTTTAGTTATTATTGTTTTTGGATCAATATTTTATGTTTTTTACAAAGGTCTAGAGGAATCAAGTATATATACTCCAGATATTAGAGTAAAAAAGGATATACCAGTTTTTAAATCAAAAGACTTTTTTTCTGGAGAAAGTGTAGAGTCTTCAAATATTTTTGAATTAGACAAAATGTATTTACTAAACATCTGGTCATCTTGGTGTGTACCATGTCGACAAGAGCATCCTTTATTAATGGGTATAAATTCAAGAACCAACATAAATATCATTGGTATGAATTATAAGGACAATTCGAAAAATGCTAAAGATTTTTTAAAAGAATTAGGCAACCCCTATAAAGAAATATTTATAGACTCAGATGGCATAATTGCAATTGAGTGGGGTGCTTATGGAGTTCCAGAATCATTTTTAATTTATAACAATAAGATTATAAAAAAATATATTGGACCTCTTAATGAAGAGTTAATTAATGAAATGAAATTATTGATAAAATGAAAGTTTTAAGATTTTTTTTAATTTTTTTTTTATTTTTACCGTTAAGTAGTCTAAAAGCGGATGAGGTGGATAAACGAAATAAAATAACTAAAAACTTACGTTGTTTGGTTTGTCAAGGTCAATCAATTTATGATTCTGATTCTGAGTTTGCAAATAGCTTAAAAATTTTAATTGATAAGAAAATTGACGAGGGATTAACTGAGGTTCAAATTTATGAATATTTTGAAAACAAGTATGGAGAATGGATACTGTACGATCCAAGACTAAATAAAAACACTTATATTCTTTGGTTAATGCCTCTATTGATCTTCCTTCTAGGTGGTGCAATAATCCTTAAAAAACTTAAAAAAAAATAAAATTAATCTGATATTAAGAGCTATGAAATTAAAAACATTAAATGTATTTTTTTTCTCATTATTTTTTTGCGTTAATGTTTTAGCTGTAGAAAATAGCTCACATCAATATAATTTTTTTACAGGAAATTTTGATTTTAGTGATGATAAACAATCATCATCTTTAGTAGGATTTCAGCATCAAAATGAAATTTTAGAGAGAAATACGTTCATAGGAAATATTTCTCCAATTACCGGAGGATTTATAACTGAAAATTCAGCAGTATATATTTATACTGGATTTGAATGGAATGTAGATATGGGAGTTTTAACTTTTACACCAAGTTTTGCGCCTGGTCTTTATCACAAAGGTGATGGTAAAGATTTAGGTCATGTCCTTGAATTTAAGTCTGAAGTTCAATTATCTTATGAACTTTCAAAAAACTCTAGTTTAGGGATATCTTATAATCATGTATCTAATGCTAGTTTAGGAGATAAAAATCCTGGGGCAAATAGTTATATGTTTAATTATCTTAAAAACTTTTAATTAACAAAAGTAATGAATTTAAATGATTGTTATAATTTTGAAGATTTTAGAAAATTAGCTAAAAAAAAACTACCAGCTCCAATATTTCACTATATTGATGGTGGGGCAGATGATGAGGTTACTTTAAATAGAAACACCGATGCTTTTAATAATTGTGATTTAGTTCCAAATATTTTGAATAGCGTGGGAGAACCAGATTTATCCACTAAAGTATTTGGTAGAAAAATTAGTATGCCATTATTTTTATCACCTACAGCGATGCAAAGTTTATATGACCCCGAAGGTGATAAAGCTTCCGCTAAAGCTGCGGAGAAGTTTGATACAATTTACAGCATGTCTACCATGGCATCTTTTTCAATTGAAGAAGTTGCTAATATATCTAGTGGGCCAAAGCTTTTTCAGCTCTATATTCATAAAGACAAATCAATTACAGACGATTTAATTGAAAGATGTAGTAGAGCAAATTTTGATGGAATGTGTATTACTGTTGATACACTCGTTGCTGGAAATAGAGAGAGAGATCATAGAACTGGGTTTACAACACCACCCAAATTTACTTTAGATAGTTTGTTAAGTTTTGCTATGAGACCAGGTTGGGTTTTTAAATATTTTACAAATAAAAAATTTGAATTAGCAAATATTAAAAATAAAACCGACAAAGGTACCAATATAGCTAAATCAGTAATGGATTATATTAACGAGCAATATGATCCAGCGATGAATTGGAAAGATGCAGAATATTGTATAAAAAAATGGAATAAACCAATGGCACTAAAGGGTGTGATGTCAGTTGAAGATGCAAAAAGAGCTATAGATATTGGATGTACAGCAATTATGATTTCAAATCATGGTGGAAGACAACTTGATGGATCGAGATCCCCGTTTGATCAAGTGAAAGCAATTTCAGATGCAGTTGGTGATAAATTGGAAATTATTCTTGATGGGGGTGTTAGAAGGGGAACACATGTTCTTAAGGCTTTGGCAGCAGGTGCGACAGCTTGTAGTTTTGGAAAAGCATTCCTTTTTAGTTTGGGTGCTGGTGGACAAAAAGGAGTTGAAAGACTTTTAGAAAATATGCACAAAGAAATAAGAAGGAATATGATACTTATGGGCTGTAAAAGTGTTAAAGATTTGGATAGATCAAAAATAATATATCGTAATTAGTTATAAAAATTATAAATACTTTTTAATAATCAATAATAGACATGAACTACCTTTTCAGTTAATTTGTCCGCTAAATTATGAAACTCGCACAATCACTTGAAAGACTTGGCACTGAAAGTGCTTTTTCAGTTTTGGCTGAGGCTAAGAAACTTGAAGCTCAAGGTCACCCAATGATACATTTGGGTTTGGGTCAACCAGATTTTAAAACTCCTAAACACGTTGTGGAGGCGGCAAAAAAAGCATTAGATGATGGTCATCACGGTTATGTTATGTCCAATGGTATTCCTGAGTGCAGACAGGCAGTTACAAGATGGATTAAAAAACGTTACAATACAGATGTTGATTTTGAAAGAATTCTTATTATGCCAGGTGGTAAGCCGACTATGCACTATGCTATACAGTGTTTCGGTGAGCCAGGTGCTGAAATAATACATCCTACACCTGCATTTCCTATTTATGAATCTATGATCAATTATACAGGATCAACAGCAGTACCTTATGATTTAACGGAAGATAAAGATTTAAAATTTAGTGCAGACAAAATTTTATCTCTAATAACTGATAAAACTAGATTATTAATTTTAATTAATCCAAATAATCCGACAGGAAGTTTTGTTGAAAAACCTGAAATAGATAAATTGGCAGAAGGATTAAAAAAATATCCACATGTAACAATTTTAAGTGATGAAATTTATAGTAGACAAATTTTTGATGACAAAGAAATGCCAACGTTTTTTAATTATCCAGAGCTTAGCGATAGATTGATTGTTTTAGAAGGTTGGAGTAAAGCTTATTCTATGACTGGTTGGAGGTTAGGATGGAGTTTTTGGCCAGAGCATTTAGTTGAGCATGTAAATAAATTATTAATTAATAGTGTTTCATGTGTAAATGCCGCTGCTCAATTTGCAGGAATAGCAGCCTTAGATGGTCCAGATGATTCTATTCATGCTATGATGGAAAAATTTACTCAAAGAAGAAAATTAATTCATGAAGGGTTAAATAGTCTGCCAGGTGTAGAATGTAGTCTTCCCGGTGGAGCGTTTTATGCTTTCCCAAAAGTTATTGAAACTGGCATGAATGGAGCAGAATTTTGCAAAAGAGCTATGCATGAAGCAGGTGTTGCTATAGTTCCAGGAACTGCATTTGGTCAAACATGCAATGATTACGTAAGATTTAGTTTTGCAGCCTCTCAAGATAACATTTCTAACGCATTGGAAAATATCAAAAAAATGCTAGGCTAAGCCTATGTCTGATATAGCTTTACCTAGAATTGATAGTTCAATTTTAAATAGAAAAAACGAAATAGTAAAAAAGCTATCAAAATTAACTGATAAAGAAAATGTATTGAGTGAGGCTGATGAATTAAGGCCATATGAAACTGATGCTTTATCTGTTTATACACAAACACCATTAGCAGTGGTACTTCCAGAAAACACTGAGGAAGTTAGTGAGATACTAAAATATTGTCATAGTGAAAATATTAAAGTTGTACCAAGAGGTGCGGGCACAGGATTGTCAGGGGGAGCATTACCTCTTCAAGATGCTATTCTTCTTGGCTTAGGAAAATTTAATAAAATATTAGAAATTGATTACGAAAATAAATGTGTTGTAACTCAGCCAGGAGTAACAAATCTAGGTATTACCCATGCAGTTGAACACAAAGGATTTTATTATGCACCAGATCCTTCAAGCCAGTTAGCATGCTCTATTGGTGGAAATGTTGCTGAAAATTCAGGAGGGGTTCACTCATTAAAATATGGAACAACTACAAATAATATTTTGGGTGTACAAATGGTTATGATGGATGGAACAGTATGTAGATTTGGAGGAAAATCGTTTGATCAAGAGGGATATGATCTTATGGGTTTAATTTGTGGTTCAGAGGGTTTGTTGGGAGTGGTGACAGAAGTAACAGTAAAAATTTTAAAAAAACCAGAAATTATAAGAGCTGCTTTAATAGGATTTCCATCCATAAAAGAAGGAGGAGATGCAGCATCAGAAATTATTTCAAGTGGAATAATCCCAGCAGGAATGGAAATAATGGATAAAGCTTTAATTGAGGCAACAGATAATTTTAGTAAAGCAGGATACCCACGAGACGCAGAATTATTATTAATAGTGGAACTTGATGGTACAGAGTCAGAGGTTAATGAATTAATTAGAAAAGTAGAGGCAATCTGTAAAAAAAATAATTGCTCTAGTCTTAAACTTAGTAATAGTGAGAAAGAAAGACTTTCATTCTGGGCTGGAAGAAAAGCAGCTTTTCCTGCATGTGGAGCTATGGCACCTGATTACTATTGTATGGATGGTTCTATACCCAGAGGTAAGCTTGCTGAGGCGTTGTTGGAAATTAAAAAATTATCAGAAAAATATGAACTACCAGTAGCAAATTGTTTTCATGCAGGTGATGGAAATTTACATCCACTTATTATGTTTGACGGAAATGACAAAGAACAACTTAGAAAAACTGAGGAGTTTGGTTCCGAAATACTAAAAACATGTGTTAGACTTGGCGGGGTGATTACAGGAGAGCATGGTGTTGGTATAGAAAAACGAGAACTCATGTGTGAAATGTTTAATGATAATGATATTCAACAACAATTGAGTATTAAAAAGTCATTGGATGAAAAAAACTTATTAAATCCTGGAAAAGTTTATCCTATACTTAGAAAATGTGCAGAGGAAGGAAGAGTTCATGTCCACAAAAATAAAGATAAATTCCCAGATCTTCCAAGATTCTAATAACGTCTATTATCCCGAAGATGAGGCAGAAGTTTCAGATTTAATTAGGGAATTATATAAACAAGATTCTCCAACAGAAATAATTGGTAACAATTCAAAAAGTTTTATTGGAAATAAAACGCAGTCAGCTAATACCACTTCATTATCTAAAATCTCAGGTATTATCGATTATAGACCTGAAGAATTGTATATTAAAGTTAAAGCCTGTACACCAATCACTGAAATCGAGAAGGTCTTAAGCGAAAATAATCAAGAGTTAGCTTTTGAACCAATAGACTTTGGGTACATTAAAGAAGGTAAGTCAAATAAAGGGACAATAGCAGGATACTTATCTTGCAATTATGCAGGTTCACGAAGATTTAAAGTTGGCAGTGTAAGAGATCATGTACTAGGTTTTAAGGGAGTTAATGGAAAAGGAGATATAATTAAATCAGGAGGCACTGTTGTAAAAAATGTTACAGGTTATGATTTATCAAAACTAATAGCAGGTTCATTTGGTACTCTTGTTGCTTTAACCGAAATTACGTTAAAGGTGTTGCCCAAGAAAGATTCTTCCAAAACTGTAACAATTTATCCCAGTAATTTCGAACAAATTTATGATTTTTTCAACAAACTATCTAGCTCAAGTAGTGAAATTTCTGGC
>CACDTB010000033.1 GCA_902555535.1 uncultured Pelagibacteraceae bacterium
GCACTGTATTGGACAATTCTTATTGGGAAGGAGTCAATTTTTTCATTTAATGTTTCCTTGATCAAATGAGTTGGATTTCCTGTCCATATAATATAATCAGCTGAAAAGCTTTGCTTATCATCTTTTGTTAAAAACAATCTTCCATCAACCCACAATGGTTTAATTTTACTTTTTAAATAAATTTTAATTTTTTTTTTTTTAAGAATTTTACAAAGATTATCAAAAAAATTATTATACCCTTTTTTAGGTAATGCGGCATTAAAAGTTTGATCGTTTAAAAAATTTTTTTTTTCTATTGCATAAATATCATCCATAATTTTATTTTGCTTTTTAAATTTTTTTAATTTTTTAAGTTCATCTAAAATAGTAACTCTCCCTATATGAAGAAGGCAAGCTTGATCCCAAGAAATTCTTTTAGAACTAATGTTAAATTTTTTTAAATATAAATTTAAAAAATTAGCTATTTTTTTTGGGTATAAAGTTATTCTAGAATTAAGACTTTTTTTTATAGTCTTATTTAATAAATTAGGCTTAACATTAGTAAATGAAGGTACTGCAAATTTATTCGTAAAAAGCAATGAATTTTCTGACTCGGTTATTGATCCATAATCGTGGCTGAATTCATTCAATTTTCCTTTAAAAAGTTTTTTAATTTCACTATACCATTTAGTATTTATATCAAGATATTGAACACCATTTAAAAAACTGTCCTCATTATATGAAAAATCTGAAAGAACACCTCCCAAATTATTTTTGGATTCATATATACTTACGTCAAATTTTTTTTTATCAATGTACAGTGCTGCCATGCAGCCAGTTATCCCACCACCAATAATTATAATTTTTTTTTTCATTAATTTTTGTTTAATTGGAAAATCATTAGCCATTTTGCCAGACCAAAAAATAAAGGTCTATTCATTTATGTAATATACTTTTGTACCGTAAACTGAACAATCTCAGGATCGTTTATCCATTTTATATAATCTAAAGGCATATCTTTTGAAGATATTTTTTTAGGATAATTTTGATTTTTAGTGAATTTTGCAACATAATTTAAGATAAATTATCTATGCTAGTTTTATAATTTAATATTATACCAATAATTCTTAAAAATTTTTTTCAGTGCATAAATCAAGCCAATTGAGCTATTAGTACTGGTCAGCTGCACGTATTACTACGCTTCCACATCCAGCCTATCAACGTGGTGGTCTACCACGGCTCTATAGGAAGAACTAGTTTTGAGGTGAGTTTCCCGCTTAGATGCTTTCAGCAGTTATCTCGTCCATACTTAGCTACCCGGCACTGCAGCTGGCGCTACAACCGGTCCACCAGTGGTATGTTCAACCCGGTCCTCTCGTACTAGGGTCAACTCCTCTCAATTCTTCTACACGCATAGCAGATAGGGACCGAACTGTCTCACGACGTTCTGAACCCAGCTCACGTACCACTTTAATTGGCGAACAGCCAAACCCTTGGGACCTGCTCCAGCCCCAGGATGTGATGAGCCGACATCGAGGTGCCAAACACTGCCGTCGATATGAGCTCTTGGGCAGTATCAGCCTGTTATCCCCGGCGTACCTTTTATCCGTTGAGCGATGGCCCTTCCACTCAGAACCACCGGATCACTATGACCGACTTTCGTCTCTGCTCGACTTGTCAGTCTCACAGTCAGGCAGGCTTATGCCATTGCACTCTACGAACGATTTCTGACCGTTCTGAGCCTACCTTCGCACGCCTCCGTTACTATTTGGGAGGCGACCGCCCCAGTCAAACTACCCACCATACAATGTCTTGATGCCGGATAACGGCAATCAGTTAGATATCAAGAAAAACAAAAGAGGTATTTCACTGTTGACTCCACAAAAGCTGACGCCTTTGCTTCAATGTCTCCCTCCTATGCTAAATATGTTTTTCCTAATACCAATGTAAAGTTGCAGTAAAGGTGCACGGGGTCTTTCCGTCTAACTACGCGAACTCCGCATCTTCACGGAGAATTCAATTTCACTGAGTTGATGTTGGAGACAGCGGAGAAATCGTTACGCCATTCATGCAGGTCGGAACTTACCCGACAAGGAATTTCGCTACCTTAGGACCGTTATAGTTACGGCCGCCGTTTACTGGGGCTTCAGAAGTTAGCTTGCACTAACCGCATTAACCTTCCAGCACCGGGCAGGCGTCAGACCCTATACATCCACTTACGTGTTAGCAGAGCCCTGTGTTTTTGATAAACAGTCGCTTCTCCCTGGCTTGTGCCACCCATCTCTAGTTGCCTAAAAATAGGTCTTCCTTATCCCGAAGTTACGGAAGTATTTTGCCGAGTTCCTTCAACATCATTCTCTCAAGCGCCTAAATATACTCTATTAATCCACCTGTGTCGGTTTAGGGTACGGTCTAATGATGGAGCTATTTCTTGGAACCTTTTCGCGGCAAGCTCAATCCATTAAGAACTCACAACTTACAAGATCCGTCACTACCATCTGGTTAAGGAATATTAACCTTATTTCCATCGACTACGGCTTTCGCCCTCGCCTTAGGTGCCGACTAACTCTGCGCGGATTAACCTTGCGCAGAAACCCTTGGATTTTCGGCGAAGAAGTTTTTCACTTCTTTTATCGTTACTTATGTCAGCATTCGCACTTCTGATACCTCCAGGATCCCTCACAGGTATCCCTTCACAGGCTTACAGAACGTTCCGCTACCAGTTGTAATTTTCGAAAAAATTACAAATCCACAGATTCGGTATATGATTTTAGCCCCGTTACATCTTCGGCGCAGAAACTCTATTAGACCGGTGAGCTGTTACGCTATCTTTAAAGGATGGCTGCTTCTAAGCCAACCTCCCGGCTGTTAAGGAATTTCCACATCCTTTCACACTTAATCATAATTTGGGGACCTTATCTGGTGGTCTGGGCTCTTTCCCTCTCGACCATGGACCTTAGCACCCACAGTCTGTCTGCTGAAGAACAACATTTAGCATTCGGAGTTTTATTAGGTTTGGTAAGAATCTCTTCCCCCTAGCCCATTTAGTGCTCTACCTCTAAATGTCTATTTATTCAACGCACTACCTAAATAGTTTTCGCGGAAAACCAGCTATCTACGAATTTGGTTGGCCTTTCACCCCTTACCACAAGTCATCCAAAGACTTTTCAACGTCAACTGGTTCGGTCCTCCGGTTGGTGTTACCCAACTTTCAACCTGCTCATGGTAAGCTCATTCGTTTTCGGGTCTAATTCATTAAACTAAATGCCCTATTAAGACTTGCTTTCGCTACGCCTACACCTAGATGGCTTAAGCTTGCTTAATAAATTAAGTCACTGACCCATTATACAAAAGGTACGCCGTCACTCTAAAAAGAGCTTCGACTGATTGTAGGCATGCGGTTTCAGGTTCTATTTCACTCCCCTAATAGGGGTTCTTTTCACCTTTCCCTCACGGTACTAGTTCACTATCGGTCACTGAAGAGTATTTAGGCTTAGAGGGTGGTCCCCCTATATTCGAGCAGGATTTCACGTGTCCCGCTTTACTCAAGAATTTTGTTAAACATTACTCATACGGGACTATCACCCTCTATGGTTAGCATTTCCAAACTATTCAAATTTTTTTAACAAAACTACTGGCCTAATCCGCGTTCGCTCGCCACTACTAACGGAATCTCAATTGATTTCTTTTCCTCTGGTTACTTAGATGTTTCAGTTCTCCAGGTTGTCTCTTTAAACCTATGTATTCAGTTTAAAGTACCACATAAAGTGGTGGGTTTCCCCATTCGGAAATTTTCGGATCAAAACTTACATACAGCTCCCCGAAACTTATCGCAGTATATCACGTCCTTCATCGGCTTTCAGTGCCAAGGCATCCACTACACGCCCTTAAACGCTTGATTTATGCACAGAAAAAAATTCTGTGTTGAATCAAATTTTTATTTATGAACATTAGCTAATAACATTACTAATGTTCGGATATAGATATTGATATTAATTATTATTTTTTATTTACTATTTTTATAACTAAGTGTTTTGGTGGAGGATAGCGGGATCGAACCGCTGACCTCCTGAATGCAAATCAGGCGCTCTCCCAGCTGAGCTAATCCCCCATGATCTTAAATTGGTGGGCCGAGAAAGACTCGAACTTTCGACCCCACCCTTATCAAGGGTGTGCTCTAACCAACTGAGCTACCGGCCCCCATGCAAGAGAAACACTTTTTTAAGAAGAGAAATGAGGACGGTCAACATTATCCTGTGTATTATTTAGAATGAAATTTTACTTTCATTCATCCTTAGAAAGGAGGTAATCCAGCCGCAGGTTCCCCTACGGCTACCTTGTTACGACTTCACCCCAGTCGCTGACTATACCGTGGTCAAGGGTTTAAAACCTTGCCTTAAGGTAGAACCAACTCCCATGGTGTGACGGGCGGTGTGTACAAGACCCGGGAACGCATTCACCGTGGCACGCTGATCCACGATTACTAGTAATTCCAGCTTCATGCACTCGAGTTGCAGAGTGCAATCCGAACTGAGGTATCTTTTAGGGATTTGCTTAACTTCGCAGTCTTGCTTCCTGTTGTAGATACCATTGTAGCACGTGTGTAGCCCAACACGTAAGGGCCATGAGGACTTGACGTCATCCCCACCTTCCTCCAGCTTATCACTGGCAGTTCTTTCAGAGTGCCCAACTTAATGATGGCAACTAAAAGTGAGGGTTGCGCTCGTTGCGGGACTTAACCCAACATCTCACGACACGAGCTGACGACAGCCATGCAGCACCTGTGTTTCGTCCGGCCGAACCGAAAACTTTAATCTCTTAAAGTCGCGACGAACATGTCAAGTGTTGGTAAGGTTCTGCGCGTATCTTCGAATTAAACCACATGCTCCACTACTTGTGCGGGTCCCCGTCAATTCATTTGAGTTTTAACCTTGCGGTCGTACTCCCCAGGCGGTGTGTTTATCGCTTTCGCTGCGACACTGAAAATAAATTTCCAACGTCTAACACACATCGTTTACGGCATGGACTACGAGGGTATCTAATCCTCTTCGCTACCCATGCTTTCGTTCCTCAGTGTCAGTAATGATCCAGAAAGCTGCCTTCGCAATTGGTATTCTTTCTAATATCTACGAATTTCACCTCTACACTAGAAATTCTGCTTTCCTCTATCATACTCTAGCTGAAAAGTTTTGATGGCAGTTCCAGAGTTAAGCTCTGGGATTTCACCACCAACTATTTCAACAACCTACGAACTCTTTAAGCCCAGTAATTCCGAACTACGCTAGGTCCCTTCGTATTACCGCGGCTGCTGGCACGAAGTTAGCCGGACCTTCTTATTCGGGTACAGTCATTTTCTTCCCCGACGAAAGAGCTTTACAACCCAAGGGCCTTCTTCACTCACGCGGCATCGCTGCATCAGAGTTTCCTCCATTGTGCAAGATTCCCCACTGCTGCCTCCCGTAGGAGTTTGGGCCGTGTCTCAGTCCCAATGTGGCTGATCATCCTCTCAAATCAGCTATTGATCACAGTCTTGGTAGGCCATTACCCCACCAACAAACTAATCAAGTGCAGGCTCATCCATTGGTGCATAAAGCTTTCTCTGTAAAGACTTATCCGGTATTAGCACAAGTTTCCTCGTGTTATTCCAGGCCAAAGGGCAGATACCTACATGTTACTCACCCGTCTGCCACTAAGTATTGCTACTTCGTTCGACTTGCATGTGTTAGGCGTGCCGCCAGCGTACGTTCTGAGCCATGATCAAACTCTCAAGTTTAAAAACGGCGCACACTAGCTTCTATATAAATTCTAAGAATAAAATTTATATAAAGTTGAAGTGTGTACGACAAATTTTGGTAACCTTAACCGTCCACACTTCTCTTCTTAAATTTTTACTTTTTTAATAACTAATTGAGCCATAAAGACTCAATAATCCTTGCTAATTTATTGTAAAAACAATAATTTTATTAGGAAAGTTCAGTGCTTATAGGCTAAAATAAAAGGAAATCAAGCGTTTAAGAATAAAAAAATTAGCTAAAAATGCCTATTTAATTGGGTTTTTTTTGATTTTTTTCAAACGCTAAACTAATAATTGT
>CACDTB010000034.1 GCA_902555535.1 uncultured Pelagibacteraceae bacterium
AATAATTCCTTTATTTTTAAGTTTTTCATACAAAAATTTTGCCGAATATCTACATTTTTCAAAATTAAGTAATAAAAAATTTGCCGAAACTGAATTTGAAAAAATATTATATGTTTCAAGAAATTTTTTTATTTTTCTGGAATACAATAAATTATGTCTGACTGATTTATTTATGAATGCTTTATCTTTTAGTGACTCAATTGCAGCTAATTGAGCAATACCATTTACATTAAATGGTGGTTTAATAACATTTAGTGCACTCACTATTTTTTTTGATCCATATCCCCAACCTACCCTCAGAGAAGCTAAGCCAAACATTTTTGAAAAAGTTCTAAGGATGAAAACATTGTCTTTATTTTTAAATAAATCTAACCCAGATGAGTAATCTTTATTTTTCATATATTCCGCATAGGCATCATCTATAACTAGTAAAATTTTTTTATTTAATCTTTTTCTTAATTCTAAAACCTCTTTTTTAGTTAAGTAGGTTCCTGTGGGATTGTTTGGATTTGCTATAAAGACAATTTTAGTTTTTTTTGTAATTTTTTTTAAAATTTCTTTTACTGAGATTTTAAAATTAATTTCTTTTGCAAATACAACTTTTGCACCAACAATTTTTGAATAAATTCTGTACATTAAAAAACTGTACTCTGGTACCACAACCTCATCTTTTGGGTTTAAAAACAACTGACATATCATTTGAATAACTTCATCTGAACCCGATCCACAAATAATTTTCTCAGAATTACACTTGTAAGCTTTAGATATTGCTTTTCTTAAATTTTGAGATTTTCCGTCTGGATATTTATCTAAATTAAGATTTTTATTTGATATTATTTTCTTTGCTTTTGGACTCATACCTAAAGCAGACTCATTTGCAGATAGTTTAATTACGCTCTTAAGTTTCTTAACTTTTGATTTTCCTGGCTTATAAGCTTCGATATTAAATTTTTTGTAATTTAGAGTTGTCATTTTTTTAATTTATGAGCTCTTTATAGATAAAATTACAAAATTTTATAGAGAATAAGAGGATTTTTTAAAAAATTGACATAATAAATAAGTTCTAGTAAAAAAATTATGCGCTGATTTAACTGAATTGCGAGCGCTTAAAAAAAACCGCTAAAATAGTTTTTTTTTCTCACAATTCAAAACAGTCTAAAACTATGAACACTGAGAATAACATAAAAACTTTAATTGTTAAAAAACCACTTAAATTAGACTGTGGAAAGACTATAAAAGATTTTCCGATAGCCTATGAAACTTACGGTTCACTTAATTCAAAAAAAGATAACGCAATATTAGTTTTCCATGCACTAACAGGAGATCAATTTGTAACCGGAACAAACCCTGTAACTAACAAAGAGGGTTGGTGGAGTTATGCGGTAGGTCCTGATAAGGCTATCAACACAAATAAATATTTTGTGATTTGCTCTAACGTAATTGGTGGATGTATGGGGTCATATGGACCAAGTCACAAAGATACTGATCAAAATATTTTTGGAACAAATTTTCCAGTTATTACAATTAATGACATGGTAAATGCTCAATATAATTTACTTGATCATTTTGGTATTGATAAATTATTTTCCATAGCTGGAGGTTCTATGGGAGGGATGCAAGTTCTTCAGTTTATCAGCAACTTTCCTGATAAATCTAAAACAGTAATACCGATAGCAACTACATCAAGTCATTCAGCACAAAATATTGCTTTTAACGAACTAGGTAGACAAGCTATTACAGCTGATAGTAACTGGAAAGATGGGAATTATACATCAAACGATACTAATCCTGGAAAAGGATTGGCAGTAGCTAGAATGGCAGCTCATATTACTTATTTATCTAAAAAAGGTTTGCAGGAAAAATTTGGAAGAAAGTTACAAGAAAGAGAAGATCTTAAATTTGGATTTGACGCTGATTTTCAAATAGAAAGTTATTTAAGATATCAGGGCTCAGTTTTCGTAGATAGATTTGATGCGAATAGTTATCTTTATATTACTAGAGCTATGGATTATTTTGATTTAGCTAAGCAATTCAATGGTAATCTTTCAGAAGCATTTATAAATACAAAAGCGAAATTTTTTATAATTTCTTTTACTTCAGATTGGCTTTATCCAACCCAAGAAAACAAAGATATTGTGATTGCTTTAAACTCAATAGGAGCTGATGTTGGATTTGTAGAAATAGAGTCAGATAAAGGTCACGACTCCTTTTTGCTAGATGTTCCTGATTTCTTAAATGCACTTAAAAACTTTTTAGATAAATCTTATGAAGAAAATTAATTATGAAAAATGAATTTCAAGTAATAGCGGATTTAATTGAAAAAGATAAGAAAGTCTTAGATGTAGGTTGTGCTGATGGAACTTTAATGAAATTTTTAAAAGATAATAAAAACATAAATATAAGAGGATTAGAAATTTCAAAAGAAAAAGTGCAAGAATGTATCGCAAAAGGTTTAACTGTAATTGAGGGAAATGCTGAGAAAGATTTAAAACAATTTCCAGACAAATCGTTTGATTATGTTGTTTTAAGTCAAACACTTCAAGCTTTTCTTAATCCTGAGTTAGTTTTAGATGAACTTTTAAGAGTTGGAAAAAAAGCAATAGTTACTATTCCTAATTTTGGATATTGGAAAGTAAGGTTTCATTTATTATTTAAAGGTACAATGCCGATTACAAAAACATTACCAGATGAATGGTATAATACTCCAAATTTACACATGTGCACTATCAAAGATTTTTTCCATTTTGTAAAATCAAAAGATATAAAGATTTTTAAATCACTCGCATTAAACAATCTTAATACATCGATAATAAATGAAAGTAATTTAGGTGTTAAAAATTTGTTTGCAGATCTTGGAATATTTTTGATAGAAAAATAAAATGCGTATTGAAATTATACCTTGTCTTCAAGACAACTATAGCTATTTAATAATAGACGAAAGTAACAATTCTGCGTGTATTGTAGATCCCAGTGAGGCTGAGCCAATAATAAATTTCCTAAAAAATAAAAATATAAAATTAAAATACATTCTTAATACTCATCATCATTATGATCATATTGGAGGAAATCAAGAATTAAAAAAAAAATATGGATCAATTGTTGTAGGTTTTAAAGGAGACTCGAAAAGAATACCAGAGATAGACATATTGTTAGAAGATAATCAAATATGGAAAGCTGAAAACTTTGAAGCTAAAATTATGCATATACCTGGACATACTTCAGGCCATATTTGTTTTAATTTTTTTAAAGAAAAATTAGTTTTTGTTGGAGATACTCTTTTCTCACTTGGTTGTGGAAGAATATTCGAAGGTTCTTATGAGGAAATGTTTGAATCTTTAAACAAAATTAAATTATTACCAGAAGATACAAAAATTTATTGTGGACATGAATACACTCTTAACAATGCAAAATTTTGCAAAAAATATGATTCCCAAAACAAAGATTTACAAAAAAAAATAGAAAAAATAGAAAAATTAAGAGAAAATGGAATTCCTACCGTGCCCACAACTTTAAAAGAGGAATTGGAGTGTAATATATTTTTAAGAGCAAAAGATGTTAAAACCTTTTCAAAATTAAGAGATTTAAAGGATAATTTCTAATTAATTCGGCTTGACTAAAGGCTGGCTACAACTATATTGCGGTAACTTTAAATTAAATCATACTATGTCATACGCAGTAATAAAAACAGGTGGAAAACAGTATAAAGTAAAATCTGGAGAAATTCTAAAGATTGAAAAACTACCAGACTCTAAACCTGAGACTAAAATAGAGTTTAATGAAATCTTGGCATATGGTGATGATAAATCAATTGAAGTTGGAACTCCAAATGTTGAGGGCGCAAAAGTAGAGGCTGATTTAATTAAAAATAGCAAAAATAGAACTATTTTAATTTTCAAAAAAAGAAGAAGACAAAATTCAAGAAGAAAAAATGGGCATAGACAACAATATTCTATGATAAGAATTAACAAAATTTTTTCAAAAGATGGTAAAGTGTTATCAGAGGCTGAAAAAATTTCTAAAACTTCAAAAAAAGAAGAAGTTAAGGAAGCAGTAAGCAAATAGTTATTAGGTAAATTATGGCAACAAAAAAAGCAGGTGGATCATCACGAAACGGACGAGATAGTGCCGGTAGAAGACTTGGTGTAAAAAAGTATGGTGGTGAAACAGTAATTCCTGGAAACATAATTGTTAGACAAAGAGGAACTAAGATTTTTCCAGGTGAAAATGTAGGTATGGGTAAAGATCATTCAATATTTTCAGTTGTTAAAGGGAAAGTTGTTTTCAAAAAATCTAAATCAGATAGAACTTTTGTTTCTGTAAAGCCCAATTAATAGTACAACCAATTAAAATAGATGTTGTATTATGAAATTTCTCGATCAAGTTAAAATTTATATTAAAGCTGGAAACGGTGGAGACGGATCTCCTAGTTTTAGAAGAGAGAAATATGTTGAGTTTGGTGGACCAGATGGTGGGGACGGTGGAAAAGGTGGATCAATTATTTTAAAGTCAGAGGAAAATTTAAATACCCTTATTGATTATCGATATCAACAACACCACAAAGCTGAACGTGGAGAAAATGGTTCTGGTCAAAACCGAACAGGAAAAGGTGGTGAAGATTTAATTTTAAAAGTTCCTCTAGGTACACAGGTATTTGAAGAAGATAACAAAACTCTTCTTTTTGATTTTAATAAAAAAGGTGAAGTATATGTTGCAGCTGCTGGTGGAAATGGAGGTTTGGGAAACACAAGATTTAAAAGTTCTACAAATAGAGCTCCAAGAAAATTTACTAAAGGCACTATCGGAGAAGAATTTACAATATGGCTTCAATTAAAAACAATTGCTGATATCGGTATTATTGGATTGCCAAATGCGGGAAAATCAAGTTTGTTAGCAGCATTAACAAACGCAAGTCCAAAAATTGCAAATTACAAATTTACAACTATTAATCCAAACCTTGGCGTGGCTTCTTACGATAATAAAGAAATTACCATTGCAGATATTCCAGGATTAGTTGAAGGTGCTCACGAAGGTATAGGGTTAGGGATACAATTTTTAAAACATATAGAGAGATGTAAGTCTTTACTGCACTTAATTGATGTCACCAACTTAGATCTGAATGAGTCTTATAATCAGGTGAAAAATGAATTAAAAAGCTACAGTGCAAAGTTATTAGAAAAAAAAGAACTAATTGTGCTTAATAAAGTCGATTTGATTGATGAAGAAACAGTAAATGAAGTTATAGATCATTTTTCAAAGGGTAAAAATTGTGAGATTATGACAATGACAACTCTGGAAAAAGAATCTGTATCAAAAATTAAAGCAAAGCTATTGTCTTATGTATCTTAAAAACTCTAAAATAATTGTTATCAAAATTGGATCATCTCTCTTAGTTGATCAAAATAAAAAAATTAGGAAA
>CACDTB010000035.1 GCA_902555535.1 uncultured Pelagibacteraceae bacterium
TGTTAATATTTCAAAAGCTGATTATAAGCCTTCGTTAACCTTAAGTGGTTCTAAAAGTTTTGAAAATACAAATACTTTAACAAACCAAAGCGGTGGTGATGCGAGTATTGAGGATGTAGATCCATTTACAACTACTATTAAACTTGAACAGACTATATTTGATTATGGAAGAGATTTAACCCTTGAAAAAAATATAACAGCTTTAGATTTAGCTAAAGCTCAACTAGTTAAAAAAGAGCAAGATGTTTTATACAAAGCCATTGATGCATTTACTAATTTAATTTTAGCTAGAGAGACACTTAGTATTAATTCAAAAAATTTAAATCTTTTAATCCTTCAGGTTGAAAATGATAAAATTAGAAGAGACAGAGGTCAAATTACAAATACTGATTTGGCCCAGTCTGAGTCCTCTCTTGCTGGTGCCCAAGCTCAATTTTCAAAAGCTAAAAGTGATTTGCTAATTAATAAACTTAACTATGAAAATATTATTGGAAAACTTGATGATCCTAATAAACTAAAAAAAAATTCAAACGCTATTGTTGATATTCCTAAAACTTTGAATGAGGCAATTAAACTTTCAAAACAAAATAATCCAGACATTAAAATTGCGCAATTAGATTTAGCAAAAGCTGAAAAAGATTTAGCTATTTCTGAGTCGGATTTAAAACCTACAGCATCTGTTTCATTAGAAAGATCATACACTGATGATTTAAGTTCTACATATGCAGAAAGAGAAAAAGATATATTAAAGGCAACTGTAAGTTGGCCTTTTTATTCTGGTGGAAAAAAAAGATCAACTATTAGTAAAAATTCTAATTTAACCACTAGAAAAAGATTATTACTAGACGATGTTGTTAGAACCAATGATACCAATGTAGCTAGTGCATGGTCAAGCTTACAATCTTCTGAAAGTTTTTTAAATTCAGTTAAAGTTCAAGTAAGAGCGGCTCAAATTGCTAATGAAGGAATTGCTGCAGAGTACGAAAGAGGTTCAAGAACAACTCTTGATGTTATTCAATCAAATGCTTTATTGCTTTCAGCTCAAATTTCGCTAGCAAGTTCCGAGAAAAATTATCTCATGGCTCAATACAATCTGCTTAAAGCAGTAGGTTTGCTTAATAGCCAATATCTAAAACTTAAGTAAATATTTGATTTTTTGGGGTAGAAAATAAATATATTGCTAATGAGAACAAAATGTGTACATTTAATTTCATGATTCGAGTGTTAAAAAATTTAAAAAAAGAGGCAAAAAATGACGAAAAATAACCTAAAAGTAGTTAAATCTACCAAAGATCAAGAAATGGATGTTAAAGAAAAGAACAAAGCATTAGATGCTGCAATAGCTCAAATTACAGATAATTTTGGAAAAGGCTCTGTAATGAAGCTTGGTGAAAAAAGGGCGATGGATATCGAGTCTGTTTCAACAGGTTCTTTAAGTCTTGACTTAGCTTTAGGTATAGGTGGGCTACCAAAAGGAAGAATTATTGAAGTTTATGGACCAGAGTCATCTGGAAAAACTACTTTAGCATTACAAGTTGTTGCTGAAGCTCAAAAATCTGGAGGCATTTGTGCATTCGTTGATGCAGAGCATGCATTAGATCCAGTTTATGCAAAAAAATTAGGTGTAAACACTGAAGAACTTTTAATTTCACAGCCAGATACTGGTGAACAGGCATTAGAAATCGCTGATACACTAGTAAAATCAGGCTCCATTTCAGTAATTGTTATAGATTCTGTTGCAGCTTTAACTCCAAAAGCTGAAATCGAAGGTGAGATGGGAGACCATCATGTTGGTCTTCAATCAAGATTAATGAGTCAGGCATTAAGAAAATTAACAGGCTCAATATCAAACACAAATACAATGATGATTTTCATTAATCAAATCAGAATGAAAATTGGAGTTATGTTTGGAAGTCCTGAGACAACATCAGGTGGTAACGCACTTAAGTTTTACTCATCAGTAAGAATGGACATTAGAAGAATTGGTGCGATCAAAGATAAAGATGAAATTATTGGTAACTCCACAAGAGTGAAAGTAGTTAAAAATAAAGTAGCACCACCATTTAAAGTTGTTGAGTTTGACTTGATGTATGGAAGAGGAATTAGCAAGATGGGTGAACTAGTCGATCTTGGTTCTAAAGCTGATATCATTGAAAAATCAGGTGCTTGGTATGCTTATAAAGGTGAGAAGATAGGTCAAGGTAGAGAAAATGCTAAGACTTATCTAGCTCAAAATCCTAAAGTTGCTGCAGAAATTGAAATGGCAATTAGAGAAAAAGCAGGTGTGATTTCTAAGAAAATAGAAGGAAATCCAATCGATCCTGAAAAATTGGAAAAAGAAAAGAAAGTAGCTGAAAAAGAAGAGGCTGATAAAGCAGAAGCTACTCCTCCATCTAAAAAGAATTAATAGGTCATCTTTATTAATAAAAGGCGCTTAATTTAAGCGCCTTTTTTCCCTTCAGTATCTAGACATAGAATAAAAAAGCTGTATTTTAAAAATATGGCAGACAAAACACTCAATGAAATAAGGAATACTTTCTTAAAGTATTTTGAAAAGAATGATCATAAGATTGTGGAATCTAGTAATTTAGTTCCTAACAACGATCCTACTTTAATGTTTGCCAATTCTGGGATGGTTCAGTTTAAGAATGTTTTCACAGGATTAGAAAAAAGGGATTACGTAAGAGCTACAACATCGCAAAAATGTGTAAGGGCAGGTGGAAAGCACAACGATTTAGAGAATGTTGGTTATACGCCAAGACACCATACATTCTTTGAGATGTTAGGAAACTTTTCATTTGGAGATTATTTTAAAGAGCAAGCAATACACTATGCTTGGGATTTAATAACAAAAGATTTTGGAATTGATAAAAATAGGCTTTATGTAACAGTATTTCATGAAGATGATGAAGCCTTTAATTTTTGGAAGAAAATAGCGGGTTTTAGCGATGATAGAATTATAAGGATAGCAACATCTGATAATTTTTGGTCAATGGGTGAGACAGGTCCATGTGGCCCTTGTTCTGAAATCTTTTTTGACCACGGTGATCAATTACCAGGAGGTTTACCTGGGTCTAAAGATGAAGATGGAGATAGATTTATAGAAATTTGGAACTTAGTTTTTATGCAGTTTGAGCAAGTTACAAAAGATAAAAGAATTAATCTTCCAAAACCATCTGTTGATACAGGAATGGGACTTGAGAGAATAGCAGCTTTACTGCAAGGTACTCATGATAATTATGAAACTGATCATTTTAAAAAAATAATAAACTCAGCATCAGAAATTATAAAGGTTAAATCAGATAAATCTAATCTATCAAGTTTTAGAGTTATTGCTGATCACTTAAGAGCTAGTTCATTTTTAATTGCTGAAGGAGTTTTACCTTCTAATGAAGGAAGAGGATATGTTCTTAGAAGAATCATGAGAAGAGGAATGAGACACTCTCATTTACTTGGATCAAAAGAACCAGTTTTTTATAACTTGTTTGATACGCTTAAAGATGAAATGTCTGGAAATTATCCTGAGCTTGTTAGAGCAGAGTCTTTAATTAAAGAAACCTTAAAAATGGAAGAAGAAAAATTCTTAGTTCTATTAGATAGAGGAATAAAAATTTTAAATGATGAAATATCTAAGATAGATAAAGTTTTACCAGGCGAAGTTGCTTTTAAGTTATATGATACTTATGGTTTTCCGTTAGATCTTACTGAGGATATTTTAAGAAACAAATCAATGTCAATTGACACTGAAAAGTTTCAATCTTTGATGAAGGAAAGTAGAGAACTTGCTAAGAAAAATTGGAAAGGATCTGGTGATGCTGCAGTTGAAGATGTTTGGTTTGGAATAAAAGACAAGATAAAAGCAACTGAATTTTTAGGATACGAAACTAATCAAGCTGAAGGAGTAGTACTGTCTCTTTTAAAAGATAATAAAGAAGTAGATCAATTAAAAGAAAATGACGAGGGAATGATTGTAGTAAATCAAACTCCTTTTTATGGCGAATCCGGAGGGCAGGTTGGTGATACAGGTGAAATATTATCAAATGATTTTAGGTTCGAAGTAACAGATGTTCAAAAAAAATTAGGTGATTTATTTGTTCATTACGGAAAAGTTAAAAGTGGATCAATCAAATTACAAGAAAGTGTAGAGTTAAAAATTGACATTGAAAGACGGGATAATACTCGTGCTTATCACTCAGCAACTCATCTATTACATGAGTCTTTACGGAGAGTTCTTGGCAACCATGTAACTCAAAAAGGTTCATTAGTAGAACCAAGCAGATTAAGATTTGATTTCAGCCATATGAAGCCAATTTTGAATGAAGAAATTGATAAAATAGAAGAGTTTGTAAACACAATGGTCTCAAAAAAATCTGAAGTAAAAACTAGATTAATGACACCTGACGAAGCAGTTGAAAACGGTGCTTTAGCATTATTTGGTGAAAAATACGGCGACGAAGTAAGAGTTCTTTCTATGGGAGACGAGAATGGCAAATATTTTTCAACTGAATTATGTGGTGGAACTCATGTTAAAAATACAGGTGATATTGGAAAATTTAAGATTACTAGTCAATCTTCAATTGCTGCGGGTGTTAGAAGAATTGAAGCATTAAGGGACAAGCAATTAGAAGAATATTTAAAAAATGAAGAGAAACTATCAAATCAATCTGCTGAAAAAGATGAAGGAATAATAAAAGAATTAAGTCAGCAAATTTTAAAATTAGGAGGAAAACCAAGTTTAGATGAAAATGATAAAAAAACTTTAATAAAAAATTTAACTAAACAATTAGAGACCATTTCTGTTAACGTTATTTTAAAAGATAAATCAAAAAATATTATTAAAGATGAAGAAATTAATGGAATTAAATTAAGATTTCAAAAAATTGACGGATTACCTCCAAAAGAATTAAGAAAACTTGTAGACCAAGGTAAAAAAGATTTAGACGAAGGCATCATTGTTGTTTTTGCGATTAAAGATGACAAAGTTGGATTGGCAGTAGGTGTTACGGATAAGTTAACAAATAAGTTTGATGCTGTGCAGTTTGTTAAAGTAGGCTCTGAGATTATTGGAGGAAAAGGTGGAGGTGGAAGAAAAGACTTTGCTCAAGCTGGCGGTCAAGATAAATCAAAGATAGATAAAGCTTTTTTAGTTTTAAAAGAATTAATTTAATTATTTTCAATAAATTTTAAAATTTCTTCAAATTTTAAAGTATTTATTTTCTTATTATTCAATTTGCAGTCAAAAACTGAACAATTTTTATTAAAAGGCATAAATTTTTTAGAAGATTCGTTGTAAAAAATATATGTTTTGTTATTTGAGAAAGACAACATATGTGAAATCCCATTATCAATTGTAA
>CACDTB010000036.1 GCA_902555535.1 uncultured Pelagibacteraceae bacterium
TTTTAACGCAAATCTTGAAGTACCCCAACCTGTTTCTTTGGCTGCTTGTGCAATAGCTAAAGAAACTGGAATTTCGTCCATTCTTATTTTCAATGTAGATAAATCGTTCTGCCTTACACCATATTGCTTATATTTTTTTTCCAACCATTTCTTCTCAATATCAGTATTGCTATTTTTGTTAAGAATTGTGAATAATCTTTTTCTATCTACTCTAATTTTGCTGTTCTCTTTCACAATTAAAGGAAGCACAATTTTTATAAACATATTTTTTCTTTTCTTGGTATTACCAATATTTTTAATTTCATTTGGCAAAAGACCAATATCTACTGGTTTTACTAATTTCGTATCTCTAACATCTTTTAAATTATAATTTACCTCTTTAAACAGAGAGTCAATTTCAGATGTTGTATATCTAACTAAGTTTATTTCTGAATTATTTTCCTCTAAAATATCATACAACAAATCTCTTTCATCAGTTTCAACAAATAAGTCTTCATCTGATGCTTTGTCTGTTTTATTAAGTGTATTATTTAAAATATTTTTTGAGTTATTTGTAAATTCTTTGTTATTAAAATTTTTATTAGTAAAATTAATAATTATTGGTGCCACATAAAAAAATGAAATTACAATAAATGAACTTAAAAAAAATCGTGAAACTGTAATAATACTTTTATTTTTTATAAAACTTGAATTTTTAAATTTTTTCATAAGCTATTATTATATTGCAACAACCTCTTTTACCTCAGGTAAATAATGACATAACAGATTTTGAACACCTTGTTTTAAAGTCATTGTTGAACTAGGACAGCCAGAACAACTTCCTTGTAATTGAACTTTTACAACTCCATCTTTAAATTCCTTAAATTTTATATCTCCTCCATCTCTGGCAACAGCAGGTCTTATTTTTTGTTCTAAAATTTTTACTATTTTTTCCTCAATTTCATTTAAATCTGAAACTTCATTTTTAATATTATCGTCAATTACAAATTCTTTACCGTCAGCGTAAAAATCATTTATAAAAGAAATTACAATATGTTTTATTTCATCCCACTTAATGTTCTCAGTCTTATTTACTGAAATAAAATCTTGTCCTAAAAAAATGCTCTCAACACCATTTATTGATAATATATTTCTTACTAATTCATTTTTAACATCTTCTTTATTTATAATTTCATAAGGACCACTATTTGAAACTTTCTTACCTGGAAGAAATTTTAAAGAGTTAGGATTTGGTGTTACTTCTGTTTGAACGAACATAAATTATATATAGTTAATATTTAAAAAATTAAAACTTGATAATATATTTTTTTTAAAAACCCACTATTTCTTTAATTCTTTCAATCTTTTTGGATGCAATTAAATTAGCTTTTTCAACTCCATCTAGAAGAATTTTATCTAAATAACGCTCATCTCCTAAAAGTTTTTTTATTTCATTAGAAATAGGTTCAATTTTATTTACAAGCTCTTCTGATAATTTTTCTTTAAATTCTGAAAAATTTTTTCCTGCAAAATTTGTCACTGAATTTTGTAATTTGGAATTAGTCAAGCTTGAATAAATTCCTAAAAGATTCTTTGCTTCTAATCTTTTATCAAGTTCCTTTATATCTTTTGGCATTGATAAAGGGTCAGTTTTTGCTTTTTTGATTTTATTAATTATTTGATCTTTATCGTCTGTTAAATTTATTCTACTCAAATCTGATAATTCTGATTTACTCATTTTTTTTGAACCATCTTTTAAACTCATTATCCTTGAAAACTCTTTTTGTATTAATGGTTCTGGAACTTGAAGAAAATTTTCTACTTCAAAATCATTATTAAACTTTTGAGCTATATCCCTACACAATTCTAAGTGTTGCTTTTGATCATCACCCACCGGGACATGGGTGGCATCATATAAAAGAATATCAGAAGCCATTAAAACTGGATAAGAATATAATCCAATACTAGCTTTCTCTTTGTCTTTACCAGCTTTCTCTTTAAATTGTGTCATTCTATTTAGCCATCCCATTCTAGCAATACAACTTAATATCCATGCTCCTTCGGCATGAGCAGCTACCCCAGATTGATTAAAAATTATACTTTTTTTTGGATCTATTCCACTTGCTATAAAAGTTGCAACTGTTTCTCTGATATTATTTTTTAATTCTTTAGGATCCTGCTTAATTGTTATGGCATGTAAATCAACTACACAAAAAATGCATTTATTGTCGTTATCATTATTTAGGTCTACAAAATTTTTTATAGCTCCTAAGTAATTACCTAAATGAAGATTACCTGTAGGTTGAACTCCAGAAAATATTTTTTTTCCCATAAAATCAATACTTTAATTTAATATCATTCATTTGAAAAGCTTTGATGAAATAACATACTATTAAATAGAACAATAGTCCTAATATAACTGATAAAACTAAATATAAAGATTTAATTGATTGATCGAATTCTAACTCGTTTTGAAAAAAATTTAACAAAAAGTTAAAAAATAAACCCATCATAATTGAAGCAAAAATTATTTTAATTAATTTAATAAAAAATATTTGATTGAAATAAAATAATTGTCGGTTCTTTAAAAATAAAAATAACAATATTGAATTAAACCATGATGAAATAGATGTGGCTATTGGAATTATTATAAAACCAATTTCAGTAAAATAATACAAACTGATAAAAATATTAACCAATACCGAAATCAAAGAAATGTAAAAAGGAGTTTTGGTATCATGGTTTGCAAAGAAAAAACTTGAAAATACTTTTATCAATGCAAAAGCTGGCAGACCTAAAGCAAAATAATACAAAGCTAAGCTTGAGTTGCTAACCGAATTTTCATTAAAAGACCCATAGCCAAATAAAGCTGAAATAATTTGTTCTGATCCAATAATTAAAGCGATAGTCGCTGGAAGACTTAAAAATAAACTTAATTCTAAAGCTTTATTTTGTATAAGCAAAATCTTATTTTTTTTTCTAGATTGAATATGTTTTGAAAGCTGTGGAAGTATAACAACACCAATCGCTATACCAGCTATAGCTAGGTTAATTTGATAAATTCTATCAGCATAATATAAATAAGAAACTGCACTTGCTTGAAATGATGCAATTATTGTACCTACTAAAATATTAATTTGAGTAACTCCAGAGGAAAAAATGCTTGGTAAAAGTTTTCTAAAAAAAAATTTAACTTTATTACTTACTTTTAATTCAAAACTAAATTTAAGTGAGTAATATTTGGATACATATTTATATAAAAATATTAATTGTAAAAAACCAGCAAAAGAAACACCATAAGACAAATAATAAACCAATTGATCACCTAAAGATTTAGAAAAAATCAATAATAAAATTAAAACAAAATTTAAAATTATTGGTGCTGCAGCTGCAGCTGCAAACTTGTTATGTGAATTTAAAATTGCAGAAAAAAAAGAAGCTAAGCAAATAAAAAATAAAAAAGGAAAAGTAATTCTCGTTAAATTAATTGCTACCTCCATTTTTTCTAAATCACCCACAAATCCTGGAGCAATAATTGAAACAAATGCAGGCATGAAAATTTCAATTATTATTGTTAATAATAACAACCCTAAAAAAAGGAGATTAAAAATATCGTTAGCAAATTTGTTCGATTGTTTTTTTCCCTTGGTAATTTCTGATGAATAACTTGGAACGAAGGCTGCATTGAAGGTGCCTTCAGCGAACAATCTTCTAAAAGTATTTGGAATTCTAAATGCTACAAAAAAAGCATCAGCCAACATCCCCGTTCCTAGAAAAATTGCTATTAAAATATCTCTTAAATAACCAAGCAATCTACTTATGATAGTATAAAAACCAAATGTGCCTGTTGACTTAAGTAAGTTCATAAATCATATTAGTCTTAATTTTACCCCAATTGTACACTTATTGTTATCAGAAATGAAAAAAACAAAAATCGATCATTACACAGATAAAGAAGCTTTAGATTTTCATAAAGACAAAAAACCAGGCAAGATTGAGATTATTTCTTCAAAAAATATGACAACTAAGCGTGATCTCGCTTTAGCATATTCTCCAGGTGTTGCTGCTCCTGTAAAAAAAATAAGCGAAAACCCAGAAGCAGCTTATGATTACACAAGTAAAGGAAACCTTGTTGCTGTAATAAGTAACGGTTCGGCAATATTGGGTATGGGAAATTTAGGTGCTCTTGCTTCAAAGCCTGTGATGGAAGGAAAGGCTGTATTATTTAAAAGATTTGCAGATATTGATTCGATTGATTTAGAGATTGATTGTAAAAATACAGACGAAATCATTAATTCAATTAAAAATTTTGCACCTAGCTTTGGTGGAATAAATTTAGAAGACATTGCGGCCCCAGATTGTTTTATAATAGAACAGAAATTAAAAGAAATTTTGGATATTCCAGTTTTTCATGATGACCAACATGGAACAGCAATTATAACTACTGCAGCATTAATTAATGCCTTAGATATTTGTGGTAAATCAATTAAAAAAATTAAAGTTGTCGTTAATGGTGCTGGAGCTTCAGCGCAGGCTTGCACTGAGTTATTTA
>CACDTB010000037.1 GCA_902555535.1 uncultured Pelagibacteraceae bacterium
ATTTGCTAGAAATCAATTAAAGATTAAAAAAGCAACCTCCTCTGAGTTTGATAAGGGTGGAGTTCATATTATCGGTTTAATGCATGAATGGGAAAAAAGTGGTAAGAAAGTTAAAGGAACAGATAAAGATTTAGGGGGCACCATGAGACTTGGTTCTTATGATGCAATCTTGAAAGATAAATCAAAAATTAGACATATTTATAAATCTAGATTAATTAAAGAGAGACATAGACATAGATATGAAGTGGATATTTCATATAAAGAAAAATTTGAGATGAAAGGATTAATATTTTCAGGTTTATCTCCAGATCATAAGCTTCCAGAGATAATTGAACTTAAAAATCATCCTTGGTTTATAGGAGTTCAATTTCATCCTGAATTTAAATCTAGACCTTTGAACCCACATCCTTTATTCTCGTCTTTTATCAAAGCAGCAAAAAATCATAGATGAGTGTGATTAAAGTAAATTGTGAAAATATAGAAATTTCAAACAACAATAAGATTTGTATTATTGCAGGTCCATGTCAGTTAGAGACAGAACAACATGCAATGGATATGGCTGGAAAAATTAAGGAAATTACATCAAAATATGGCCTCGGTTTTATCTACAAAACCTCATTTGATAAAGCAAACAGAACTAGCTTAAAAGGTAAAAGGGGAGCAGGATTAGATGCATCACTTCCTGTATTTGATAAAATTAAAAAGGAATTAAATGTTCCTATTTTAACAGACATTCATAATGCAGAACAATGTGAAGTTGTTTCAAAGCATGTCGATGTTTTACAAATTCCAGCTTTTTTATGTCGACAAACAGACTTGTTAATTGCAGCAGCTAAAACAAATAAAATTATTAATGTCAAAAAAGGTCAGTTCTTAGCACCGTGGGATATGGTGAATGTGACGAAGAAAATTTCAGAGTCTGGAAATGATAAAATATTAGTAACTGAAAGAGGTGCAAGCTTTGGATACAACACTTTAGTCTCTGACATGAGATCATTACCTATAATGGCAAAGAATGGTTATCCAGTAATTTTCGATGCCACTCATTCTGTTCAACAACCAGGTGGCCAAGGAGAATCCTCTGGTGGTCAAAGAGAATTTGTTGAATATTTAGCAAGAGCCGCAGTTGCAGTTGGAGTTGCTGGTGTATTTATTGAAACGCACCAAGATCCTGACAATGCACCTTCAGATGGACCAAACATGGTACCATTGAATAAATTAGAGAATCTATTAAAACAATTACACGATATAGATAATCTAATTAAAAAATAGTGAGTAAAATTTTAAAAGTAAAAGCACGTCAAGTTTTTGACAGTAGAGGAAATCCAACAGTAGAGGCAGAGGTTTATATTAAAAATAATAGCGCATCCGCTATTTGTCCCTCAGGTGCTTCCACAGGAACTTTTGAAGCTTTTGAAAAAAGAGATAAAAATAATAAACGATATTTAGGAAAAAGTGTTTTAAGTGCAGTTAACTTAGTCAACACTAAAATTTCAAAAAAATTGAAAGGACAAAACATTCATAATCAAGAGAGAATTGATGCTTTGTTAATTAACTTGGATGGGACAAGACAAAAAACTAACTTAGGAGCTAATGCAATGTTAGCGGTTTCTATGGCTGTAAAAAAACTGTCTGCAAAAGCAAAAAAGCTACCTTTGTATAAAACTTTTTCTCAAAAAAATAACTTTCAATTACCTTATCCATTAATGAACATTATTAATGGTGGAGCACATGCAAATAACGGTCTTAGAATTCAAGAGTTTATGATTAGACCTGATCGAGCAAAAAGTTTTTCTGAAGCCATGCGGATTTGTTTTGTTGTCATTAAAAATTTAAGTAAATTAATTAAAGATAAAGGTTTATCAACTTCAGTAGGTGATGAAGGTGGTTTTGCACCCATGATCAGCAGTAATAATCAAGCTTTAGATTTAATTGTGAGTGCAATTAAAAAATCAGGATTTATTAATGGGAAAGATGTTTCTATTTGTCTAGATGTGGCTGCCAATGAATTATATAAAAAGAACAAATACTCTATTCATTCTAAAAGTTATATTTCAGTAGATAAATCCATTAAAGAATATCACAAGATTATTAAAAAATATAAAATTAAATCTATAGAAGACCCATTTGCCGAAAATGACTGGTTGGCATGGAATAAATTAATGAAATTAGTAAAAAAAGTTCAGATCGTCGGAGATGATTTGTATGTAACAAATCTTGAAAGATTAAAGAAAGGATTTTTAAATATCTCATCAAATTCTATCTTAATAAAGCTTAACCAAATCGGCACTGTTTCAGAAACCTTAGATGTAATCAAATTTGCTCAAACCATTGGATATAAAACTATTATATCTCACAGATCAGGCGATAGTGAAGATACTTTTATTGCTGATTTAGCGGTAGGGACTAACTCAAATCAAATTAAAACAGGATCATTAGCAAGATCTGAAAGGGTCGCTAAATACAATCAATTAATACGTATTGAAGAAGAGCTTGGAAAAAAAGCTAGGATGAATAATATTAATTAATGCTTCAATTAATAAAAAGAAATTATTTTTTATTAATATCTATTTTCCTCATTTTTTATTTTGGTTTTAATTTAGTTTCTGGAGAAAGAGGGCTTTTTTCATTTATAGAAAAAAAGGAGCTTTTGTCCAACTTGAAAAAAGAGGAATTATCATTAATTAGTAAAATAGAAGATAAGGATCATAAAAATTCGCTATTAAGTACAAACTTAGATTTAGACTATATAGAGACTTTAATAAGAGAAAGATTCTTGTTTGGAAAAAAAGATGAGACGATTTATATAATAAAAAAAAATGACAATTAAAATAAGACATCCAGAAAAAGTTAATAAACCAGTAAATCCAATTAAAAAAAAACCTGATTGGATCAGATCAAAATTATCAAATAGCAAAGAATTTTTTTTAACAAAAACAGTTGTTAATCAGAATAATTTAGTCACAGTATGTCAGGAAGCAAACTGTCCAAATATAACAGAATGTTGGAGTAAGAGACATGCAACATTTATGATAATGGGAGATACTTGTACAAGGGCCTGTGCTTTTTGTGATGTAAAGACCGGTAAACCTGAAAATTTAGATCCATTTGAGCCATATAAAATTTCTAACGCAGTTAAAAAATTAAATTTAAAACATGTAGTTATTACTTCAGTAGATCGAGACGACCTTGAAGATGGCGGAGCAAATCATTTTTTTGATGTAATTAATGCTACACGAAAAAAAAATCCAAATACATCAATTGAAGTTTTAACCCCAGACTTTTTGAGAAAGGGTGATGCTTATAAAAAACTTCTAGAAGCTGATCTAGATGTTTTTAATCACAATATTGAGACTGTTCCACGTCTTTATCTAAAAGTAAGACCTGGTGCTAGATATTTTGGATCACTAGACCTTTTAAAAAATGTAAAAAAATATAATAAAAAAGTTTTTACAAAATCTGGTTTAATGGTCGGTCTCGGTGAAGATAAGGACGAATTAATTCAAGTAATGGACGATTTAAGATCAGCTGAAGTGGATTTTCTAACTATTGGTCAATATTTACAACCATCTCCAAAACACCATCCTCTAAGTAGATATTACCACCCTGATGAATTTAAAGATTTAGAAAATATTGCTAAAACTAAAGGTTTCTTATTAGTTTCTTCATCGCCTCTAACCAGATCTTCTTACCATGCTGATGAAGATTTTGCGAAACTTAAAGAAAAAAGATTACAAAAAAATTAATGCCAAAAGCATCAGTTACGAGATTAATTAATAACAGAAAAGATAAACTTATAGAGTTTGTATTAGATATTGAAAAATACCCAGAATTTATTCCTTTCTGTGATAATTCAAAAGTTTATGAGAGGAGAGATAATGGGGATACAATAAATATAATTGCAGACCTTACAATAGGCAAAGGGCCTTTTAAAGATACATTTAAAAGTGACGTTAAATTAAATAAAAAAACTGATCATATTAATGTCGTTAATTTAGGAGGTCCATTAAGTCATTTAGAGAATAATTGGAAATTTATTGAAAAAGGAAATGATACTGATGGCTACAAAACAGAGGTTTTGTTTGACATTGACTTTGAAATAGAAAATAAGTTTTTAAACATTTTAATGACTAAATCTTTTCAATTTGGTTTAGAAAAGATAGCAGATGCGTTTCAAAAAAGAGCTGAAAGCTTTAAATAATCTTACTAATAATATTAATTACAATGCGAACCGTTAATTTTTGAATTGAATTACGGTTTCTTGATTTAAATTTATTTTCTTTAACAATCAAAGCTTTACCTTTTTTGATACCAATATAAACAAGACCAACTGGCTT
>CACDTB010000038.1 GCA_902555535.1 uncultured Pelagibacteraceae bacterium
AATAAGCTTTCAAAAAGATTATTTCCATTAAATGTAATAAAAGGAAAATTACATCGAGGTGAAAGTATTTATAATAACGAAATTGAAATAGGCAAGGTTTTAATTGATAGCGACTATCCTTTTGCTTTAGTCAAATTTTTAAACGAAAACTTTGATGAAAAAGTAAATTTTAAAACTAAAGAAGCTTTAATAAATATCAATAAACCTAATTGGATAAAAAACTAATTTTCTTATTTAAATAAATAAACAATCATTAAAATTATAAAAACTACAATAATCCAAATACTTAGATTTTTAAGAAATTGCTTTAATTGAGAATTTGATTGTAAAAAACTTGGAAGAACTAAAAGCAAAACCCCAATCATAAATATTACTGAAAGCAATTTATCCATCAAAAACTCCTATATAAAATTCACTTTGGTGCGGTCGGAGAGACTCGAACTCTCATGGACTAGGTCCACACGGCCCTCAACCGTGCCTGTCTACCAATTTCAGCACGACCGCGATATGTCCCATAATAAATGAATGACAATCATGATTCAAATTGGTAAAAATCCACATGGAATTTACACAAGAAGTACGTAAAGCTACAGATCCTATTTATCAAAAAATTTCTAAGGTTATTCCAGAAATTGAATGGTCAGTGCATGCCCCATATATCCATAAAATAAATAAATTAAAAAAAGAAAAAAACGCCGTAATTCTTGCTCACAACTATCAAACACCTGAAATTTATCATGGTGTTGCAGATTTTTCTGCAGACTCACTTGCATTAGCAATTGAAGCTTCAAAAACTTCAGCTGATATTATTTTAATGGCTGGAGTACATTTCATGGCAGAAACTGCAAAATTAATGAGCCCTGATAAAAAAGTTATTCTTCCTGATATGGATGCTGGCTGTTCCTTATCATCATCAATTACAGGTAAAGATGTAAGACTATTAAAAGAGAAATATCCTGGGGTTCCTGTTGTGTCTTATGTTAATACTTCCGCAGAAGTTAAGGCAGAAACAGACGTTTGTTGTACTTCTGCAAATGCAGTTAAAATAGTTAAATCACTGGGAGTAAAAAGAGTAATATTTTTACCTGATGATTATTTAGCTAAATATGTTGCTTCTCAAACAGATGTTGAAATTATTTCTTGGAAAGGAATTTGCATTGTTCATGATCAATTTAATAAAAAAGAAATAGATGAAATTAGAAAAAATAATCCAGGAATTAAAATCATAGCACACCCAGAATGTCCTCCAGACGTAATTGAAGCGAGTGATTTTGCAGGATCTACATCTGGAATGATCAAGTATGTAAAAGATAACCAGCCAAAAAAAGTAATGATGGTTACTGAGTGCTCAATGAGTGACAATATCCAAATAGAAAATCCAAATGTAGATTTTGTTAAGCCATGTAATATGTGTCCTCATATGAAAAAAATTACACTTCCTAAGATATTAGACTGCTTAGAAAATGAGACTGGTGAAATCATTATGGACAAGGAAACTATTGAGAAAGCCAGAATATCTGTGGAGAGAATGGCAGCTATTGGCAGATAATTAAGTGTCAAAAATTAAATTAAGCAAAGAATTTATAAAAAGTACTGTTAAGCTTGCTTTAAATGAAGATCTTTATCCTTCGGGAGATATCACTTCGAGCCTAATTAATAGTGATAAGCTAATAACATTTAAATTAATATCAAATCAAAATGCAATTCTTGGAGGGTTATTGTTTGCAAAACAAACTTTTGCATTAATTGATAATAATATAAAATTTATTGTTAAAAAAAGAGATGGTTCTAGTATTAAAAAAGGTAACTTGGTTGCTTTAATTAAAGGCAAAGCAAAAAATATTCTAATTGCTGAAAGAGTTGCTTTAAATTTTTTGTCTCATATATCTGGAATAGCAACTAAAACTAATCAATTTGTTAAATTAGCTGGAAAAAAAACCAAAATTTGTTGTACTAGAAAAACAATTCCGAATTTAAGAGTTATACAAAAATATGCTGTCAAATTAGGAGGCGGGACAAATCATAGATTTAACTTAAGTGATGAATATTTGATTAAAGATAACCATATTGCAAGTTCAGATTTAAAAAGTTTGGTTTTAAAAGCTATTAAAAATAAAAAAGGAAAAAAAATTACTGTTGAGGTTGATACCATTAAACAACTTAAATTAATATTAGGCCTAAAATTTAATACCGTTATACTAGACAATATGAATCTAAAAAAATTAAAAGAAAGTGTCAAAATTGCTAAGAAGTTCTACGAAACTGAAGCTTCGGGTAATGTTACTTTAAAAACTGTAAAAGCCATCGCATCTACTGGTGTTAATAGAATTTCTGTTGGAAGCATTACGCATAGTGTTCCTGCAATTGACTTTAAATTGGAGATTTAGTCAACAAACTTAGATAGATCTGGTTTAAAATAGTTAGGACCTTTCATTACCTTTCCAGAGTCATTATAGATAGGTTTTCCATTTTCATCTAACTTACTCATGTTTGAATTTTGAACTTCTTCAAAACATTTATCCAAATCAATCCCAAATGCATGCCCTGCTCCATAAGTTACATATAGTATATCTGTAAGTGCATCAGCTACTTCCAATAAGTCCTTATTATTCATTGCTTCTGTAAGCTCTTCTAGTTCCTCTTTGATTAGGTCTAACCTTAATTTATTTATTTTATCAGTACTAAATGATGGTTTGTTTTTCACTTCCTGGCCAAAAGTTTTCATGAAAGTGCCAACTTTGCTAAAATTCGACATAATGCTCCTGTATGTTTTTAAAAATTTATTGTATGTTAATAATTATTTGTTACTTAAAAATTAATCAATGAAATTAAGAAAAGAATTTGATAGTATTGGAAGCATAAATGTTCCTAATGATAAATATTGGGGTGCATCCACTCAAAGATCTAATAAATTTTTTAATATAGGTAAAATACTAGTTAATATTTCAATCATTAAATCAATTGCAGTTATCAAGAGATCGGCAGCAATAGTCCATGCTAAAGACAAATTAATTGATAATAGAATTTCTAAAGCAATAATCAGTGCATCAAATGAAGTAATCAAGGGTAAATTAGATGAAAACTTTCCTTTAAAAGTCTGGCAAACAGGCTCTGGAACACAAACAAATATGAATGTAAATGAGGTTATTGCAAACAGGGCAATAGAAATTTTAGGTGGAAAAAAAGGTACAAAAAAACCGGTCCATCCAAACGATCATGTAAACAAATCGCAATCTACAAATGATGTTTTTCCAACTGCAATGCACATCTCAGTTGCTCAAGAAACTATTTCTAAAATGCTGCCGAGCTTAAAAATTTTAGAAAAAGAGCTAAAAAGAAAATCTAATGAATTTAAAAACATAGTTAAAATTGGAAGAACTCATTTACAAGATGCTACTCCACTATCTCTCGGACAGGAGTTTTCAGGATATCATTTTCAAGTTAAAAAAAGTATTGAAAGAATAGAATATGCACTAAAAGAAATATTGTTTCTCGCTCAAGGTGGTACTGCTGTTGGTACAGGAATGAATTCTAAAAAAAATTTTGATAAAAAAATTGTAAAAGAAATCGCCAAATTCACTAAAATCAAATTTAAACCAGCTCCAAATAAATTTGCTGAACTTGCTGCCCATGATGCAATTGTTAATTTTTCTGGTGCATTAAATACTTGTGCTGTAGCTTTAATGAAAATATCTAATGATATTCGTTTCTTAGGTTCTGGCCCAAGAGCTGGATACGGTGAATTAATCTTACCTGAAAATGAACCAGGCTCATCTATAATGCCAGGTAAAGTTAATCCAACACAATGTGAAGCAGTAACCATGGTTTGTGTAAAAGTTATTGGAAATCACAATGGGATAACTATGGCAGGATCTCATGGTCATTTTGAACTAAATGTTTTCAAACCTCTGATTGCACATAACATTTTACAATCAATTGACTTAATAGCTGATAGTACAAAAAATTTTGCACTTTTTTGCGTGAGAGGAATAAAAGCTAATAAAAAAAAAATACAAGAACATTTAGATAATTCATTAATGTTAGTAACTGCATTAGCGCCACATATTGGATATGACAACGCTGCAAAAATTGCAAAAACAGCACTTAAAAATAATACTACTTTAAAATATGAGACACTGAAAACTGGATTAATATTAGAAAAAGATTACGATAGAATAGTTGATCCAAAGAAAATGATTTA
>CACDTB010000039.1 GCA_902555535.1 uncultured Pelagibacteraceae bacterium
TTTTCTAAAATAATCTTAATTATCGAGCTAATGGTTGTTTTGCCCGTTCCTTGTCCCCCAGCTAGACCTACATAATATGGTTTTTTATTATCTGTTTTATTTACAATCCAAAAAACATATTGGGATTAAAAAATTCTTAATCATCCCTTCTTTATTGCTAAATTTTTCGGTTGAGGTTTCTTGTGATTTAATAAACTTGAAACAATCTTTTTTAACTTTCTTAAAACACTCTTGGGATAATTTCATTGAACTTTTATTTTTCTCGATCCATTGGATGGTTAAGGCCATCAAAGAAAGCTACTTCTTTTAAATCTTCTACTTTCACTTCATCTACGCATCCTAAATTAAATCCAGTCATAGCTGGTGCACTTCTAGGATTGTGATGAGTATAAATTCCACATTCGGTGCAAAAATAATGATTAGCAACTTTAGTATGATATTGATAAAGTTTTAATTTATCTTCTCCTTTAGTAACTTTAAAATCTTCATTTTTAACCATGCCCATCGTTGCATTTTTTCTTTTACAAATAGAACAATTACATCTTACAATCTTTGCTAATTCGTTTACTGTAGCTTTAATCTCTGCTTCAATAGCTCCACAATGACAATTTAATTTCATATATCTCCTTTTTTATTTTAAAACACTTTTTGCTGCAATCTTATTTCCATCTAAGTCACGAACATATCCATAATAATTTCCATCTTTTCTAACCCCAGGCGCCCCTTCATCTGTTGCTCCTTTGGAAATTGCAATCTCATAAAACTTTTCTACTGCCTCTTTAGATTCTGCTAACAGTGTTACTTGTGATCCATTACCCATGGTCGCTGGTTTACCATTAACTGGATTGGTTATATAAAATATTACTTTCTCAGGTTCGCTTGAATGAGCATAACCAATATATTTTTCTGTTGTTAGAATTTTTTTTAAATTTAATGGTTCAAAAGCAGCATCATATAGCTCGCTTGATTTCTTATAATCATTAGAACCAACCATTACAAAATCTAAAATACTCATAATCAAATTAAAATTTATATAACTTAATAACCAACTTAAACTACTAGTGGTTAAAGTTATCCACAAGCATACAAAATGTAGTTTGGATGTTCACGTTTTGATTCACTTTTGATTCAGTTACAGACTCAAAATACAACCTCTTGAGTGTATTGTATAAATAGTCTATAAATTAGAACAAAACAAGAACATGAAACTAACAATCCCTTATTATCTACACAAAGCAGGTGCTGGTTTCCCTTCCCCTGCTACTGATTATATCGAAGAAGATATTGATCTGAACATGCATTTAATAAGAAATGTTCCAGCAACTTTCATCATCAGAGTTCAAGGTAAATCCATGGTCGATGTTGGAATTAATGATGGTGACTTATTGGTGGTTGATAAAAGTTTAAAACCAAAAAACTTTTCAACAGTGATTGCAAATGTTCATGATGAACTTGTGGTTAAAACTTTAGTTCAAGAAAGAGATAAAAAATTTTTAACTTCTGGATCTAAAGAATTTTCTGACAGAATTTTAATTAACGAAGAACAAGATATTTTTATTTGGGGGGTTGTTACTTATGTCATCCATTCTACATACTAAAAAAATAGCATTAATTGATTGTAATTCTTTTTACGTTTCGTGTGAAAGATTATTTAATCCAAAAATAAGAAGAAAGCCTGTTGTCGTTTTATCAAATAATGATGGCTGTATTATTTCAAGATCGAATGAAGCAAAAGCTTTGGGAATTAAAATGGGTGAGCCTTACTTTAAAGCAAAAGATATTATTCTTAAAAACAAAGTTGAAGTATTTTCTTCAAACTATTCTTTATATGGAGATTTGTCTAGAAGAGTAATGCGAACTCTTAAAAGATTTAATTCAGAAATAGAAGTTTATTCAATTGATGAAGCTTTTTTAGATTTATCAAACTTTCCTGATAGTGAAGTAGAAAAAGTTGGAAAAGAAATTAGAGAAACAGTTCTACAATGGACTGGTATTCCAACAAGTATTGGAATAGCAAACACAAAAACTTTAAGTAAAGTTGCAAATCATATTGCAAAGAAAAAACAATCAGGGGTGACAAGTTTAATTGGAATCGAAAACTTAGATCCTATTTTAGAAAAAGTTGAAATTAATGATGTCTGGGGTGTTGGAAGACAACTAACTAAGTTTTATCAAAAACATGGAATTTATAATGCTAAACAATTAAAAAATAAATCTAACACATGGATTAAGAAAAGTTCAAATGTTTTAAGTTCAAGAACTGCAATGGAGCTTAGAGGAATTTCTTGTATAGGTTTAGAGACAACTACTACTAAAAGAAAGAGCTGCGTAGTTTCAAGATCATTTGGAAAAAGAATTGAAACATTCCAAGAATTAAAAGAAGCAGTTGCAAATTATTGTTTGAATGCCTCTGAAAAAATTAGATCAGAGTCTTTAGTTGCAAAAGCAATTACAGTTTTTGTTAGAACAAGTCCTTTCCAAAGAAACTTTGGTTATTATTCAAATGCAAAAACAGTTGATTTCCCAATTGCAACAAACAATAGTATTGAAACAGTTAAGACTGCAGTTTCCATCTTAGAAAATATTTTTAAAAATGGTTACCGTTATCAAAAAGCAGGTGTGATGCTTACAGGGCTATCAAATGCAAGTGACAAAACAAACTTATTTACATCTGAAAAAGATGAAAAAATAAATAGCTTAATGCGATCAATTGATAACACTAATCATCGATATGGAAGATCAACTTTAAGTGTCGCTAGTGCTGGGGTTCACAAAAAGTGGAATATGAGAAGACAATATTCTTCGAAAATTGATACAGCAGATTTTTATTCTCTACCAATGATCAAAGCTTAAAAAATTATTTTATTTTATCAATGTCATGAATATTTGATAAACAATTATTAAATTCATCAATATTTTCTCTTAAAGCTAAACTAGAAATTGAATAAATCATTATAAGTAATAAAACTAGAGGTAAAGAAGTAATTACTGAAGCATTGCTTTTGATTAGCAAAATGTAAAAAACAATAAAGAAGGCAGAGCGGATTAAGACTGTTTTTCTATAAACACTAATAATTGAAAGAGAGTGTTTTAATAAATTGAAAAAACTCATTTGTGAGGGTCCAAAATACCTAGTCCCTCTTATAGATGGCATTGATAGTAAATCATTTTCTATTTTTCTTAATGATCCAGAAAAACTACTCCAAGTAGCTTTTTCTTTTAACATTTTTTCAATTGTCGATTTTGATAGACAAGTGAAATTTCCAAACTTTATTGACTGACCTGTAAATACTAAAGTTAAAAACTTGTGAAATTTGTAGCATATTTGAAAAAATAATCCCTCAGATCTCTTAACTCTCTCTCCTATAATTGATTGTTCTTCTACTTGTTCAGAAAGTTCAATAAAATTTTTAATTTCTTCAGGCCTATCTTCTCCATCTCCATCCATTGGTATTACATAATCAAATTCTTTTTTTTCATAAATATATTTTAATCCAGTAGCAATACATCTTGCGTGTCCTCTATTTTGCTTCATATTTATGATTTCAAAAGAATGGATATTTTCTAGATTTGGGTAAGTATCTACTATTTGCTGTGATGAGGCATCATTTATTACTAAAATCGATACTTCTGCGTTTACACTATTTAGTTCTTCATTAATATTTTCAATTAATTTTGTTAATGACTCTCTATCGTTATAAATAGGAATTAAAATAGTATATTTTTTCATAAATTATCTTGATCCAACACATACATTATCAAAGCACATATAGTCTTTCAATTGATCTAGTTTAGATCTATCTACAAAACCTTCCCAAACTGGTCGTGATTTTAGGTGATAAGATAAATTACCAGCATTCCATTCATTTCCCAAAACTACAGTTATCTTTGAATTAAATTGTTGGTCCCAAGCATATTGTGTTTTAATAGCAATTTCTTTTCCTAGATAATCAGTTCTTTTGTCATCTTTTGAAATTGAAATATAGGCATAAAGCACTGGAGACAAAAAGAAAAAGAAAATAAATCCAATCATGAATGGTTTTAATTTTTTGAGATTTATTTGAGTTTGAAATAAATAAACAAATAAAGTGCCAAAAAATAAGTAGAATGGTGTCATCCACATAGTTCTTATTTTCGATCCAGTTATCAACGAAGTT
>CACDTB010000040.1 GCA_902555535.1 uncultured Pelagibacteraceae bacterium
CAATCATTTTGATATGGGCATTTATCTAACTCCATTAGAAGATGGAGAGATAAATTTGTTAGATAAAATTGAGATTAATTGAAAAATTAAACAACTTAAGATTGAAAATTTTTTTTTGTGTGGCTGTACACCTGTTATCTTATCTGTTTAAATTTAAATAAATTATAATAACTAAGGGGGAGATAATTATGAGAAAGATTTATAAAACATTAACTGTTTTATTTGTTCTTCTGTTTAGTATTTCTACTGTTAATGCAAAAACATTAACTGAAAGACTTGCAGATGGTCACAAATTAAGACTAGGCTTCGGTACTGCTGTGCCATGGGCATATGCTGGAGATAATGGTGAAGCATTAGGTTTCGTAAATATGATTGCACTAACTGTTCTAGAAGAAATGGGTATTACTGAACATGAAACTAAAGTTTTTGAGTGGTCAGGTCTTATTCCAGGAATAAATGCGGACAGATCAGATATGATTACTGGAGGTATGTATATTCTAAAAAGTAGATGTGAAAACATTAATTTTTCAGATCCAATTGGAGTATTTGGTGATGCAATGTTAGTTCCTAAAGGAAACCCTAAAGGAATTAATAATTATGCAGATGTAATTAGAACTGGAGCTACTTTAGTTACAGGAACTGGATTCAATACTGTAGAGGCCGCTAAAAAATTTGGTGTACCAGATAGTCAAATGTTACTAGTAGAAGGTGAAGTAGGAATACTCGCTGCTATGAAAGCAGGAAGAGCTGATGCTGCAGTACAAACATTTTTTGGTGCAAAAGAGCATGAAGAAAAAACTGGTGGTGCATTTGAAGTGACTGATCCAAAACTAATGCCTAAAGAAACTGTAAATGTAGTTGGGATTGGTTTTAGAAAAAGTGACGATAAGTTTAGAGAAGCATTTAATGCAGCTTTAGCTAAAGTTCTAGCTAACCCAAGTAAAATGTTAGAGAGGGCTGGTAAGTATGGTTATGATAAAGCCCAACTTCCTCCACCTGACATGACTACAGAGTGGGCTTGTTCAACTAAATAATTGTTTAATAGTTAAAAAATATTAAACCAGGCAACTTTGTTGTTGCCTGGTTTTAAAAATCTTAAGGTAATCACTTTGACATATTTTGAATTTTTAAACGAACATGGTATTACACTTTTACTAGGAACTGTAACCACAGTAAAAGTTCTTGTTTGTTCGATGATCCTATATGTAATTATTTCTATGATTTTTGGTTTAATGAGACTTTCCAAGAATATATTAATTCAAGGCATAGCTACAGTATATATAGAATTTTTTAGAGGCACATCTCTCCTGGTTCAATTATTTTGGGCATATTATGTATTACCTTTTTTTGGGATTTCTTTAGAAGCTTTTACCGCAGGTGTAGTTGCCTTAGGTTTAAATTTTGGAGCATACGGAGCTGAAATAGTGAGGGCTGGAATACTCGCAGTACCTAGAGGACAGTGGGAAGCAGCTCATGCATTAAATTTTACTTCTTATAAAAGGATTAAAAGAATTATAATACCACAAATTTTTCCAATAATTCTTCCACCAGCTGCAAATTTAACAGTGGAATTGTTAAAGGCAACAGCTTTAGTTGCTCTTGTTACAGTTGTTGATCTTACTTTTGAAGCTAAACAAATCAATTCTATAACATGGTTGTCGGCTCAATGTTTTGGAACAGCTTTATTGATTTATTACATAATGGCTAGATTTGCATTGGTACCATTTTTAAGATGGTTAGAACTTTTGGCAGCTAGAAAAGTTGGGAAGGAGAAAATCTAGATCATGGAAATGGGATGGAGATGGGATTTTGCTATAGAAATATTGCCAAAAATGGCAATAGCGACTTTTAATACCATTCTTGCAGCAGGTGTAGGTTATGCTATCGCTTTAATTGTAGGTTTGTTTTTTTTATTAGGACAAAGAACACCATCAAAAATAATTAATTGGATAAATAGAGAATTAGTAGAGTTTATTAGATCAACACCTCTTCTAATTCAGTTATTTTTTGTTTATTTTGTGCTTCCACAGTTTGGTATAACTTTATCAGCATGGGTATGTGGCATGATTACAATTGGTCTTCATTTTGGAACCTATTTGTCTGAAGTATATAGAGGCGCGCTTGAAGGTGTATCAAAAACACAATGGGAGGCATGTAGAGCTCTTAATTTTTCAACAATTTATACTTATAGAAGAATAGTTTTGCCACAAGCATTTCCAATAGCAATACCAGGTATGGGAAATTATTTAGTAGGTATATTTAAAGACACTCCACTGCTTTCAACAATAGGTGTTGCAGAATTATTTCATGCTGCCACAGCTGTAGGAGGATATAATTATAGGTATTTAGAACCATACACTATAGTAGGGGTTATATTTTTAACTTTATCAATACCTGCTGCAATGTGGGTCAGAAAATTAGAAAAAGATGTTAATAAAGCACAAGGAAAAATAAAAAAATAAATTATGAATAAAAATAATTCAGAAGAAATAATAGTAAAATTTGATAACGTAACTAAACAATATGGTGATCTAATTGTTTTAGATAAGCTTAACTTAGATATTAAAAAAAATGAAATGGTATCAATTATTGGACCATCTGGATCTGGCAAAACAACAGTTCTTAGAGTTTTGATGACCTTAGAGAAAATTAATGGAGGTATTATTCATTTAGATGGAGAAACTTTAACCCATATGAATGAGAATGGTAAAACGATTGAAGCTAGTGAAAAGTATTTAAGAGACAGGCGTTCAAAGATAGGTATGGTTTTTCAGCAATTTAATTTGTTTCCACACATGACAGCATTACAAAATTGCATCGAAGCTCCAGTTGAAGTATTGGGTCTTAAAAGAGAGGAGGCTGAAGAGCGAGCATTAGAATTGTTAGAGTTGGTTGGTTTAACTGATAAAAAAGACCAACATCCAAGTAGACTTTCAGGTGGTCAACAACAAAGAGTTGCAATAGCAAGAGCTTTAGCAATGAGACCTAAAGTAATGCTTTTAGATGAAATAACTTCTGCACTTGATCCTGAAGTTGTAGGTGAAGTTTTAAATGTTATCAGATCATTAAATAAAGAGCATAATTTGACAATGATAATGGTTACTCATCAAATGGGATTTGCACGAGAAATTTCAGATAGGGTTTGTTTTTTTAACGAAGGAAAAATTTTTGAAGAAGGACCTCCAGAAAAATTGTTTGGAGACCCTCAAAACGAAAGAACTAAACAGTTTCTTCATGCAGTTCTAGATGCAAACTAATTTTTATTTTATCAATTTAAATATTTATTGAATACTATTTTATGGGCGAAGTATTAAAACTAGGAATTGCTAAAAACAATAATCAACCTATTAAAGAAGTTAATTCTATAGAGGTTTTAACTAATAAAGGGATAATAGGTGATAGACATTTTCATGAATTTAATGATCCTTATAATCAATTATCATTAATAGAGTCAGAGAATATAGATGATTACAATATTAGATTTGGACTAAATATACCTTACATAGATTTTAGAAGAAATGTAATAACCAAAGGTATCAGATTAAATGATTTAGTTGGTAAAAAGTTGAAGGTAGGAAGTGTCGAATTGGATGCAATTGATTTGTGTAGACCATGTAGGCATTTAACAGAAATGCTGAATCAGAAGAATGTTTTAAAAGAATTTCTTAGGAAAGGTGGAATTAGATGCCAAATACTATCTTCTTCAAACATTCATGTTGGCGATAAAATAGAATTAATTAGTTAACTATTAATCAAATTAAAGTTTAAGTTTTTACAGTTTCATTAACATGATTTTCATCAAGTGTTGCTGGTGTGTCTGGATCTAATTCTAATCCTGCAGGTGTTATTGTTGCAGGAACTGGTGTAAATGTTGAGTCTGGGTTTTCGACAGTTTCTCTAACTTTCATTCTATACAAACCAAATCCACCAATTATTGCATGGGCAATAATCAAAAAAACAAACAAACCATTTATTCCAAACCATTCCATAAATATAGAACATAAAATAGGACCACTAATAGCACCTACACCAAAAATAAATTGTAAACCACCCCCAGCTGCTACGAATTTTGATTTAGGAACAAAGTCATTTGTATGAGCAAGGTTTAGTGAAAATAAAGGAAGACACAAACTTGAATATAATCCT
>CACDTB010000041.1 GCA_902555535.1 uncultured Pelagibacteraceae bacterium
CATGGATTTAATTTACATCCAGTCCAAAAAGAAATAATTGATTACAACACTACTCTTGGTGATATCAAAAGAATGCAAATCTCAATTTCACAAAGTCAATTTCTGCATTTAATTATAAAAATTTCAAATATCAAAAAAATTTTAGAGATAGGTACATTTACAGGATTAAGTACGTTATCTATGGCTTTGGCATTATCAGATGACGGCAAAATAATTGCTTTAGATAAAAATGAGGAAACTAATAAAGTTGCAATAGATTTTTTTAAAAAAGCTAATCAAGATCATAAAATAAAAACATTAATTAAACCTGCTTTAGAAAGTTTAGATGAAATTAAAAATGAAAAGTTCGATTTAGTTTTTATCGATGCTGATAAAATAAATTATATTGAATACTATGAACGTTCTTTACAATTATTGAACAAAAATGGTCTAATAATCATTGATAATGTTTTATGGTATGGAGAAGTTGTGAATGAAAACAATAACGATAAATTTACCAAAAATATTAAAGAGTTTAATAGTCATATCTCAAAGGATACAAGGGTTGAAAAGTTAATAATTCCTCTTGGTGATGGAATGACTGTTTGTAGAAAATTATAATGTTTGAAGTAGTTGGTTTTTATAAATTTGTAAAAATTTCTTATCTTAAGAAAAATCAAAAAGTTTTATTAGATACTTTAAAAAAGAAAAACATTAGAGGTACGATAATTATCTCCAAAGAAGGGGTAAATGGAACTATCTCTGGTAAAGCTGCAGACATTAAATTCACAATTAACAACTTAAAAAGAACTTTTAAATTTAAAGAATTTAACAGTAGCAATAAGTCTAAAAGCACATTCCAACCATTTCACAAACCCAAAGTTAAAATTAAAAATGAAGTTGTTCCTATGAATTTAACTTTAAATAAAAGAATAAAGAAAAAAGATAGCCATGTAGATCCAAACAAATGGAATAAGCTGATAAAAGAAAAGTCCACGGTTCTAATAGATGCGAGAAAACCATTTGAGTATAATGTTGGAACTTTTAAGGGAGCAATCAATCCTGATGTTGATAACTTTAGAGATTTTCCAAAATTTCTAAAAAAATTAAAAAAAAATCAACCTATAGCTATGTTTTGTACTGGTGGAATTCGTTGTGAAAAGGCATCTGTATATTTGGTGAATAAAGGGTTTAATAACATTTATCAGTTAAATGGTGGAATTTTAAATTATCTTAAAAAAACAAATAAGAAAAAAAGTTTATGGAAAGGTGAATGCTTTGTTTTTGATAACAGGATTAGTTTAAAACATGGTCTAAAAGTTGGTTCTTACTCAATGTGTAGCGGTTGTAGGAAGCCTGTATCTCGTAAGGATAAAAAATCAAAAAAATATGAAGAAGGTGTTTCATGTCCAAATTGTCACGACAATCTAACAGATCATCAAAAATCAAGATTTAGGATGAGACAAAAACAAATTAATCTTGCTAAAGAAGCAGGAAAAAGACATATCTTCCAAAAAGAGTATTAACAAATTTTAAATTAATGAATTTATTAAAAGATGAAGTTTCGTTGTTAGTAAGAAAACTTGCTGTACCAGCAAGTGTAGGAACCTTATTCCAAACACTTTATACAATCGTAGATACTTTTTATGCAGGAAAAATTTCGCCAGAAGCCTTATCTGCTTTGAGCAAGTCTTTTCCGATTTATTTTTTGATTATTGCGACATCCATTGGAGTTACCGTGGCGGGAACATCATTGATTGGCAGCAGTATCGGAGAAAAAAACGAAAAAAATGTTTTAAGTTATTTTGGAAATGTAATTATTTATTCGATTATAATCTCGGTAGTTGTATCTATTTTAGGATTTGCTTTTGGTAAAAAGATATTTTTATTAATGAATTCCTCTCAAGAAGTAACAATTCTTGGACTTGAATATATAAATGTAATTTTTTTAGGTACGATATTATTTATTTTAGTAGTAGCATTAAATTCATTCTTACACGCAGAAGGAGATACTAAAACTTACAGAAATGTTCTAATATTTTCTTTTTTCTTAAACATTATTTTAAATCCAATTTTTATATTTGGTTTTTTATTTATACCACCATTAGGAATAACTGGTATTGGGATAGCAACTTTAATTGCTCAATTTGTATCTTTGTTGGTTATTTTGATAAAAATATTGAATAATCAAAGAATTAAACAAATTACTTTAGACCATTTCAAAGCTAAATTTTTTTTCTTAAAAAATATTTTTTTTCAATCAATGCCAATTACAATTGCCATATTAGGGTATTCTATTGCTGCAACAGTTGTTTTTACATATGTTGGATTATTTGGTGAATATGCTGTAGCTGGGTATGGATCTGCCACAAGAATTGAGCAAGTAGTTTTGTTACCAATATTAGGAATTAATACAGCAATAATTTCTATAATAGCGCAAAACATTGGTGCAAAATATTACGATAGAGTGGAACAATCCTATTTTACCTCAATAAAATACGGTCTATTTATAATGTTAATCGCTGGTATAGTTATTTTTATAAGTGCTGACATTGTTCCTAAATTCTTTTCTTCAAACCCAGAGGTAATTATGCATGGCTCGATGTATCTTAAGATTTCTGCATTTATTTTACCTGCTTATCCAATATTTTTCTTATCAAATGGATTTTTTATGGCTTTAAAAAAATCTGAAAAAGCTATGGTTAATAATATTGCCAGAAATGTTATAGTACCAGTTTTATCCTTTTACATTGCAAAGTATTTAAATGCAGATTTTAAAACTTTTTTTTATATTTGGGCTATCTTTCAATGGTTGATATCATTGATGTTACTTTTTTATGTCAAATATTATATTAAACATAAATTAGCTAATATTTAATATTTTTTAAATATGTTTTTTACAAAAAGGAAAGCGATAATTTTAATTATAATTTGTTCGATTTTTTTTATCCTCACATATAACGATGTTAGGTCTGAAGAGATTAAAGAAATTTCTGGAAATGCTCAAATTATTGATGGTGATACAATAAAAATAAATTCAAAAAAGATAAGATTGCATGGAATTGATGCGCCTGAATTCAAGCAAATGTGTAAAAAACCATATCTAACAATAATTTTTTTTACTATTACTAAAGATTATCCATGTGGAAAAATTTCAACTCAAAAATTACAAAAAAAAATAAATAACAAAGTAATAACTTGTAAAATTTTGGATGTTGACAGATACAAAAGATTTATTGGAGAATGTTATAAAAGAAATTTAAATCTGAATTCTTGGCTAGTTTCAAACGGTTATGCAGTAGCTTATAGAAAATACTCAAAAAAATATATATCAAACGAAATTAATGCTAAAAATGAAAAAAAAGGCCTTTGGCAAGGTAAATTTGAAATGCCATGGGACTTTAGAAGAAAAAAATAAGTTTATAATCTTGAAGCACAGTCTTCAATCCAAGACCAAAGATGTTCAGCAAAAGACCTTCTAACAAATAGATTTACAATATTTTCCTCTTTATGTTGCAGAAGTACATCTATATGATTTAAAATTGTCTGAGCTGTTGATCCTCTTTTTTCTTTAAATTCATTAAAATTAAATGGAGATCCTGCTGAAAAGATTTCATAGACATTTTCACCTTTAAGTTCTAACTGAACAAATTGATCTGTTACATCTATAACAGCACCTAAATTTGTTTTTGAAATACTATTAAATAACATTTCATATAGATCGGATTTATTAGTGTCTTTACTTGCCAGCTCATTTGAGATTATCATCCATTCGTCTGGACTAAGCCATATTGCTGTTAGTTTATCACTTGTTGATGAAGTATTTGCTTCTGTAGGTAGAATGATATTAAGATTTTTACCAACATTTGTTAAAAACTCTCTCTTTTTTCCTCTCAAATTAATTTTCATTACTGGAGAGATTTCTTTAACTGAAATACTTTCTTGCTTAATTTCATTTTTAATAACTGAATTATAATTAAGCA
>CACDTB010000042.1 GCA_902555535.1 uncultured Pelagibacteraceae bacterium
AAGTAAACCAACTACTCATGGAAAACCAACATATATCGTTGATGATGTTGTTCATTATTGTGTTGCAAATATGCCTGGTGGAGTTCCAAGAACTTCTACTTTAGCATTAAACAATGCTACTTTACCCTATTTAGTTAAATTAGCTAATAATGGTTATCAAAAAGTTTTAAGTGAAGATAAAAACTTTTTAGCTGGATTAAATGTATATAAAGGTATGGTTACATATAAAGCAGTTGCAGATACATTTGGTCATAATTTTGTAGATCCAGGAGAAGCAGTCAAGCATTAGAAATGGAAAAGACATATCCTACTAGCACAAAAGTAGTTGTTGTAGGGGGTGGAGTTATTGGTTGTTCTGTTGCTTATCATCTAACAAAATTTGGCTGGAAGGATGTTGTTCTTTTAGAGAGAGACCAACTTACATCAGGAACAACTTGGCATGCCGCAGGACTAGTTAGTCAATTAGGACCAACAGCATCAATTACAAAAATTAGAAAATATACTTTGGATCTATATAAAAAATTAGAAAAGGAAGTAGATCATTCAGCTGGACTTAGGATTAATGGTGCTCTTTCTATCGCTCAAACAGACGCTAGATGGCAAGAACTCAAAAGACAAGCAACAACTGCAAAATTGTATGATGTAGATGTTAAAATTTTGGATAAAGATCAAATAAAGAGAGATTATTCAATGATGTACGTAGAGGACTTAAAAGGTGGAATATTAATGCCTGGAGATGGAGCAGCTGACCCAAGTGGAGTTACCTATATGCTTGCTAAAGGTGCGAGACAAGGTGGGGCTAAAATTTTTGAACAATCGCCTGTTGAAAAAATATTGACTAAAAATGGAAGAGTTAGTGGCGTAAGATTAAATAGTCAAGATATTGAATGTGAATATGTAGTTCTTGCAACAGGTATGTGGTCAAGACAAATTGGAGATAAAATAGGAGTAAGCATACCTTTGTATCCAGCTGAACATTTTTATGTGATTACAGAGCCCATCAAAAATCTTTCACCAAAATTGCCTGTAATTAGAGATTTTGATAGCAGTACTTACTTCAAAGAAGATGCGGGAAAACTTCTAATTGGTATATTTGAAGAAAAATCAATCCCTGCATTTGATAAAACAAACAAAGTTCCAGAAAATTTTTCTTTTGGAGAGTTTCCAGAAAATTTTGAGCATTTTGAACCTTATTTAGAAAAATCTATGAAAAGATTTCCTATATTAGAAACAGCTGGTATTAGAAAGTTTTTTGCAGGTCCAGAGTCCTTCACACCTGATACAAATTCCCTCTTAGGTGAAGTACCAGAAATTAAAAATTTATTTGTTAGTTGTGGGTTAAACAGTATTGGGATTGGGAGCGGAGGTGGAGTTGGAAAAGTAACAGCTGAATGGTTAATGACAGGCCATGTTAATGAAGATATTTTTAATTATGATATAAAAAGATTTCAAAATTTTCATTCTGATCTAGATTTCATAAAAGATCGTATTACCGAGTCACTCGGAGATTTATATGGAATGCATTGGCCATACAAACAATACATAACATCAAGAAATATTAAAAAATTACCTTATCACGATCAATTAAAAAGTTTTGGTGCATGTTTTGGGGTTTCTGCAGGTTATGAAAGACCGATGTGGTTTGCTTTAGATGGTGAAAAGGCTGAATACAAATATAGTTATAATTATCAAAACTGGTATCCATCAGTTAAATACGAAACAAATAATACAATTAACAATGTTGGATTGTATGATTTAACTCCATTTTCTAAGTTTGAAATTAAATCTGAGCTAGCTCACAAAGAACTTCAAAGAATTTGCACCTCTAATATAAAACATGAAGTAGGAAAATGTACTTACACGCAAATGCTCAACAAAGACGGAGGAATAGAAACTGATCTGACTGTAGTTTGTATTGATCAAAATCATTTTAGAATAATTAGTTCTGCCGCAACAAGAGTTAGAGATAAATTTCATATTAAAAAACATTTGTCAGATGGTATCAAATTATTTGATGTCACTGATGAATATTGTGTGTTTGGAATTTTTTGGTCCTAAAAGTAGATTATTAATGCAAGATTTGAGTAATGATGATTTTACTAATGAAAATTTTAAATTTGCCAATTCAAAATATATTGAAATAGAAAAGATTAAAATATGGGTTCAACGTTTGTCGTATGTTGGAGAGTTGGGCTATGAGCTTTATGTAAAAAATAAAGATTCAAAAATTATTTTTGAAAAAATAATTAAAAAGGGAAAAAAATTTAATTTGTCTAATTGTGGAATGCATGCTTTAGATACAATGAGAATGGAAAGTGGATTTTTACATTGGGGTCACGACATATCGCCTGAGGAAAATCAATATCAAGCGGGTCTTAATTTTACAATTAGTTATAAAAAGGATTATAATTTTATAGGAAGGGAAGCTTTAGAAAAAATTAAAAATAAAAAAATCGGCAAAAGATTTGCAATGTTTGTTCTTAAAAATAATAAACCTGGAAAACCTTTGTTACTTCATGATGAGCCAATTTATAAAGATGACAAAATTATTGGCAGAACTACTTCAGGAAATTATTCCTTTAATTTTAAAAAAAATCTTGCATTTGGCTATATAAATGATCAATTCCCAGAAAGTGAGATTTTGAACAGTAAAATTTCCATAGAAATAGAAAAAACCAAACATTCTGCTGAACTTATTCTTAAACCATTGAAACAAACTAATTTTAAAAATATTTAGTTTAAATTTGCTTTTATATTTAACACCTGTTTTAATATAGTTATGAAAAATAAAGATCCAGATACAACTTTTTACGAAAATGATTTAAAAGTACAAAAAAATTTATATTTGGATGATCACAAAACAACTAATATAAATATTCTACTAAACAGAGTTAGACAGGATAAAAAGAAATCTTTAAGAAAAAAACTTTTTATTACTGCTATTTTATTATCTTCAATAGGTGGATTGATATCTTATCTATTGATTTAGTATATATCAAAAGTGTATTGAAAAATTATTGATTTATAATAAAAGTAAACTTTTATTCATGGCGGGGTAGCTCAGTTGGTTAGAGCGCGGGACTCATAAGCCCGAGGTCAGTGGTTCGATCCCACTTCCCGCTACCAAAAATTATGAAAGATATATATATTAGTTGGGAAGATTATCACAAGAAGATAGAGCAATTAGCAAAAAAAGTTTACGAAGATAATTGTAAATTTAATCAAATTATTTGTATTGCTAAAGGGGGATTAAGAGTTGGAGATATATTTAGCAGATTATTTGATGTTCCTTTAGCAATATTGTCTGTTGAATCCTATCATGGAAAAAGTGACGACATTAAAAATCAACAAGGACAATTTACTTTTTCAAGAGATTTAGCAAAAACTACTCCGAACCTTGGCTCACATGTATTACTAGTTGATGATTTGGCAGACTCTGGAAAAACTTTAACAAAAAGTATTAAATGGCTAGAATTATTTTATGGTTTTTATTTAGAGGAAAAAATTAAAACTGCAGTTATATGGCACAAATCAACTTCAAAATTTATACCTGATTATTCTGTAGATTATTTGGAAGACTCTCCTTGGATACATATGCCATTTGAAAAATATGAAACTACAAATATAAAAGATTTTAAATTAGATTAATTATTATTTAATTAAACTATCATTAAACTGGTTAGACACTCTTACAAATGTTGTGCATTTACTTAATTGTTTAAGTGAAGGTGCACCGACATAAGTGCAACTACTTCTTACACCACCAAGAATATTTAAAACTGTATCGTTTATTTTACCTCTATATTTAACTCTTACTTTTCTTCCTTCACTACTTCGGTAATTTGAAAGTCCACCATAGTGTTTTTTATTAGCAACTTCAGAACTAGATCCATAGAACTCTATATATTTTTCT
>CACDTB010000043.1 GCA_902555535.1 uncultured Pelagibacteraceae bacterium
TCATCAAAATCATTTTTAATAAGTTTTCTTACCTTTTGCGCTTTAAGATAATAAGCATCATAATATCCTGAAGATAAAACATAAGTTCCAATCATTATTCTTCTTTGAACTTCAGTACCAAATCCTTCAGATCTTGTTTTTTCATACATATCAATAAGATTTTCCCCTTCTGCTCTAAAACCATATTTAACACCGTCGTATCTAGCCAAATTAGATGAAGCCTCTGCTGGTGCTACAATGTAATAAGTTGGTAGTGCATAATTAGTATGAGGTAAAGATATATCGATAATCTCAGCACCACAATCTTTTGCATATTCGATACCTTTCTTCCAAAGATCCTCTATTTCCTTAGGCATGCCATCTACTCTATATTCTTTAGGTATTCCTATTTTTTTACCTTTAATATCTTTTGTTAATTCTTTGCTGTACTCGTTTCTTTTAAAATCTATAGATGTGGAGTCTTTTTCATCATAAGTACTAATAACTTCCTGTAATAGAGCACAGTCCTTGACATTTTGCGCCATAGGTCCAGCTTGATCTAAAGATGATGCAAAAGCTACTATTCCATATCTTGAACAACTACCATAAGTGGGTTTTAATCCAACAGTTCCTGTAAATGAAGCAGGCTGTCTTATAGATCCACCTGTATCCGTTCCAATAGTTATTGGTGTTAATTGAGCTGCTACTGCAGAAGAGGATCCACCAGACGATCCGCCTGGGACTAAATTTTTATCAATTGGGTTTTGTACATTACCAAAAAAACTAGTTTCGTTAGATGAACCCATTGCAAATTCATCACAATTTAATTTACCCATTAGGATGGCTCCTTCATTCCAAATGTTTTGTGTAACTGTTGACTCGTATGTAGGAACAAAATTATTTAAAATCTTACTACCTGCCGTAGTTCTAATATTTTTTGTACAAAATAAATCTTTTACAGCCATTGGAATACCAGGCAATTTTAGATCCAGATTAGGTTTTTCATCAAACTTTTTTGCTTTATTTAAAGCATTTGCATAATCTTCAGTTATATATGCGTTTAATTCTTTTGATTTTTCTGATCTTTCAACAAATGCTTTGGTAACTTCACTCGAGGAAAGTTTTTTACTTTTAATATTTTCTACTAAGTCAGATAAAGAATGTTTAGTTATATCTGACATTATTCAATTACCTTTGGTACCACAAAATAATCTTCATTTTCTTTAGGAGAATTTTTTATTACTTGTTCTCTTAAATTTTTACTTTTTACTTCATCAGATCTTAATTTAAGAGTTGTTTCAGCGACAGAAGTTAATGGTTCAACATTTTCAGTTTTTAATTCGTTAAGTTTTTCAATAAAATCAAAAATTGAATTCAAATCTCCCGCAAGTTTCTCTGCTTTTTTCTCATCTACAGAAATTCTTGATAATTTAGATATGTGCTTTATTGTTTTAAGATCGATGCTCATATGGTATTTAAATATGTCGCAAACTATCACTTAAGTTTAAAATATACAATATGATCACTATTGAAGAATTCAAAAAAAAACAGTCTGAAACCTCTAGATTGATTGGTTTAGATCTAGGTTCAAAAAGAATCGGTGTATCAATTTGCGACGAAAAACAGTCAATAGCCACACCCTTTAAAACGATCAATAAAACCAATAATGATGATCTAATCAACGAATTAAAAAAAATAATAGAGGAAAACAATATTAAAGGAATTATCATTGGATATCCAATTAACATGGATGGTTCATTAGGACCTTCTGCTCAATCAGTAAGTGATGTATCTAAAAATATAGACCAAAATGTTGAAGTAGATGTTTGCCTATGGGATGAAAGACTTTCAACTGTTGGTGCATTTAATCTATCCAGTCAGCTTAATGTTAATGTTTCTAAGCGTGAAAAAAACATAGATCAAAACGCAGCTGCATTTATTCTTCAAGGAGCTATAGAATATTTAAATAATTAATCCTTGCCATTTAGAGGCTTTATAGCTATAGAGTTAATTTTAATGGCAATTAAAACCAATAAAGCTATTAAAATCTCACAAAAACATCTTTTAGGTATCCAAGATTTATCCGTAAGTGATATCAATTATATACTGGATGAGTCAGAAGCTTTTATAAAATTAAATCAGAGTAAAAATAAAAAAATCGATGTGTTAAGAGGTAAAACACAAATAAACTTATTCTTTGAGCCATCAACTAGAACTCAAAGCTCATTTGAACTTGCTGGAAAAAGACTTGGTGCAGATGTCATGTCGATGAATATGGGTAACTCTGCAATTAAGAAAGGTGAAACATTAATTGATACGGCAATGACCTTAAATGCAATGCATCCTGATATAATTGTGATTAGACATCAAGACTCTGGTGCTTGTAATCTATTATCTCAAAAAGTTAATTGTGTTGTATTAAATGCTGGTGATGGTAGACGCGAGCACCCTACCCAAGCATTATTAGATGCATTAACAATTAGAAATCGAAAAAAAAAAATTCAAGGATTAAAAATAGCAATATGTGGAGATATACTTCATTCAAGAGTAGCTAGGTCAAATATTTATCTTCTTACAATGTTGGGAGCTGAGGTTAATATAGTTGCTCCATCTAATCTTATGCCAAAAGAAATTGAAAAATTTGGTGTAAACACTTTTACTAATATGAAAAAGGGTCTCAAAGATTGTGATATTGTGATGATGCTTAGATTACAAAATGAAAGAATGACCAGTTCATATCTTTCATCAAATAGAGAGTACTACGAATATTATGGATTAACTCCTGACAAACTTGATCATGCAAAATCAGATGCTCTAATTATGCATCCTGGTCCAATGAATAGAGGAATAGAGATTGATACAAGATTAGCAGACGATATAAATAAAAGTGTAATTAAGGAACAAGTTGAATTAGGTGTTGCTGTAAGAATGGCATGTTTAAAAATATTTTGTGAATAAATGAAAAAACAATACTTTATAAATGCAAATATTATAGATCCTCATAACTCTATAAACGAAAATGGTGGATTAATAATTGGAGAAGATGGAAAGATAGAGGCTATAGGAAAAAAAGTAAATACAAATAATTTACCAACTAGAGAAAAACCTACTGACTTAAAGGGTAAATATATATTTCCTGGTATAGTAGATATGAGAGTTTTTGTAGGCGAGCCAGGATATGAATATAAAGAAAATTTTAGAACTTTGAGTAATGCAGCATTATCTGGTGGAGTAACCTCAGTTGTAACAATGCCTAATACAGATCCAATTATAGATAATGTTTCAATTGTAGATTTTTTAAAAAGAAGAGGACGTGACAAGTCTAAAATAAATATCTTTCCTTGCGCCTCATTAACTCAAAATACTGATGGCACCAACATGACTGAATTTGGGTTACTAGCTAAAAAAGGAATTATTGCTTTTACTGACGGTGTAAAAACGATTCAAAACACCAGACTAATGTCTAGAATTATGAATTCTGCTAAAGATTTAGGATGTCTTATAATGCAACATGCTGAAGATTACGATTTAGCTAAAAATGGAATGATTAATTCTGGTATTATTGCAACAAAACTTGGTTTATCAAGCATACCAGATATTGCTGAAAGAATTATAATAGAGAGAGATCTTGCTCTTTTAGAGAGAGCTAAATGTCGATATCATATATCTCAACTTTCATCAGGAAAATCTGTAGATATAATTAAAGAACGTAAACAAAATGTTAAATTTACTTGTGGTGTATCAATAAATAATCTCTC
>CACDTB010000044.1 GCA_902555535.1 uncultured Pelagibacteraceae bacterium
GATTGAAGCTTACCAAGAAGGATTCAATGAATTAAAAAGAGGTGATGTTCTATTTGCTGCTAAAAAATTTAATGAGGCAGAGGTTTTATTTCCTCAATCTGAGTATGCACCAAAGGCAGCATTAATGGCAGCATATTCATATTATTCACAGAATTATTATGGTGACGCAATAGCTGAACTAGAAAGATTTATCAAAATTTACCCAAATCATGAAAATATTGATTATGCAGAATATTTATTAGGATTATGTTTTTATGAACAGATTGTTGATGAAAAAAAAGATCTAAAATCAATTATCGATGCTAAAAAAATTTTTTTAAATGTAGTAGAAAAGTATCCTCTAACTGATTTTGCAATTGATGCAGAGTTTAAATTAGATTTAATAGAGGATATCTTAGCAGCAAAAGAAATCTATTTGGGAAGATATTATTTGGATAAAAAAAAATGGATTGCTGCTATAAACAGATTTAGAACAGTTACTGATAAACATGATACAACTATATATGTAGAAGAGGCACTTCATAGACTTGTAGAACTTTATTATATAATTGGTCTAGAGGATGAAGCTAAAAAATATGCCAATACACTTGGTTATAATTATAGGTCTTCCGAGTGGTATGAAAAATCCTATATTATTTTTGATAAAATGTATGAAAAAAATAAAAATGACAAATCTACTGGTAAAGATAAACTAAAAACCTCAATTTTAAAAAAATTTAAATCTCTATTCAATTGAGATGAATAAAAAAAAAATAGAAAATCAATATAAAGCAAAAATTGACTTAATTAACACTTATAATAAGTTTTATTATGACAAGAGTGAACCAAAAGTTTCAGATAAAGTATACGATGATTTAAAAGCAGAAATATTCTTATTAGAATCTACTTACAATTTTTTAAAATCAAAAAACTCACCATCAATGGTTGTTGGATACAAACCTTCAAAAAATTTTAAAAAAGCACTACATAGAGCACCTATGCTCTCTCTTGCTAATGCATTTAGTGAGGAGGATCTTTTGAATTTTGAAAAAAGAATTTTAAATTTTCTTTCTGAGAAAGACGATTATAAAATTTCATATAGCGCAGAACCAAAGATTGATGGTATTTCTGCATCAATTACTTATGAAGATGGGAAATTAACAAAAGGATTATCAAGAGGTGACGGTAAGGAAGGAGAAGACATTACAGCCAATCTTAAGACTATAGAGGACATACCAAAAGAAATTCTAAAAAAAAATTTCCCTAAAGAAATTGATATTAGAGGAGAAGTGTTTATTCAAAATAATGATTTTCAAAACTTGCAAGAAAAATTTGCTAATCCAAGAAATGCTGCTTCTGGATCTTTAAGACAAAAAAATCCTGAGGATACTCGAAAGATTCCTTTAAAATTTATTGCGTACACATATGGCTATGAGAAAGGTTTAAATATAGAAAATCAATTTGAATATTTAAAAAAACTAAATGAATGGGGCTTTAAGACTAATCCTTTAAATAAACTTATTACTGGAGTAAAAAATTTATTAATTAATTATAAACAAATAGAAAAAAAAAGATCTGAATTAGGATTTGATATTGATGGTATCGTTTATAAGGTTAATGATTTTAAACTTCAAAAAAGACTTGGAAATGTAGCTAATGCACCAAGATGGGCTATAGCTCATAAATTTTCTTCAAATAAGGCAATTTCTGTCATTAAAAGTATAGAGATACAAATTGGCAGGACAGGTGCTTTAACACCGGTAGCCAAAATTAAACCTATTAATATTGGAGGAGTGTTAGTTTCAAATGCAACTTTGCATAATGAAGATGAAATTAATAGAAAAGATATTCGAATAGGTGACACAGTAACTGTTGAAAGGGCAGGAGATGTAATCCCACACATATTATCAGTTGATATTAACAAAAGAAAAAAAAATAATTTTAAATTTGTTTTCCCAAATAAGTGTCCTTCGTGTGGTTCAGAAACAGTAAAGGAGTTTAATAAAGTTACACAAAAATTTGATGCAGTAAGAAGATGTTCTAGTGAAGGTTATCATTGTGATAAAATTTCAATCGAAAAATTAAAACATTTTGTTTCAAAAGATGCATTTAATATAGATGGTCTTGGAAAAAAAATAATTGAAGGATTTTGGAAATTAAAAATAATAAAATTTCCACAAGATATATTTAAATTAGATTATAAAAAAATCGAAAAACTTGAAGGATGGGGAAGTCTTTCTGTTGAAAATTTAAAGTACTCTATAAATCAAAAAAAAAATATTTCCTTAGAAAGATTCATATTTTCTTTAGGCATTAGACATATAGGATTAGAAAATGCGAAATTATTATCCAAACATTTTATATCTTTTTTGGAATTTCAAAATCTATCCAAAACAAAAAATTATGATGATTTATTAAATATTGATGGGATCGGAGAAACTCAAGTATCTTCATTGAAAAATTTTTTTTCAAATGAAACAAATGTAAAAGTTTTAAATGAACTAGGGAAAATTTTGTCAATACAAAATGTTGCAGTTACAAAACTAAACGGATTACTAAAAAACAAATCATTTTTAGTGACAGGAAAATTAAATGGAATTAGCAGAGCTGAGGTTAAATCATTAATTGAAGAAAACTCAGGAAGTACTGTTAGTGCAGTTTCAAATAAACTAAATTATTTAATTATCGGAGAAAAACCAACTAAAAGAAAAGTGGAAAGTGCCAAAGAACTTAAAATTAAAATTATAAATCAAGATCAGTTTTTAAAAATGCTAAATAAGACTGGCTAACCATTTTTTTTCATTATTTTTTAAATATTGTGATATTTTTGAGTAAACATCTAGGTGATATTTAAATAGATAATTTTTTTCATAAATTGTCAATAAATCATAGTTAATTAAGTCTTTTTCAATAGGTACCATTGTTAAATTTTTAAAAAATAGTTTTCCATTTTTTTTATCCACATAAACTAAATTTTCTATACGTATTCCAAACTGGTTCTCCTTGTAGTAACCAGGCTCATTACTTAAGATCATCCCTTGCTTTATTTTAACTTTATTTATCTTAGTAATAGATTGTGGGCCCTCATGAACATTTAGAAAAAAACCTACTCCATGGCCTGTGCCATGCGCATAATCTAAATTGATCTCTCTTAAAAATTTTCTTGCTCTTTTATCAATTTTTTTACCTATATTTTCTTTATTAATATTAGTCGTAGCAACAGCAATATGTCCTTTTAAGACCCTGGTAAAAATGTTTTTTATTTTTTGGCTTTGATTGGAAAAGCAAATTGTTCTTGTTACATCTGTTGTACCATATTTATATTGTCCTCCCGAGTCACAAAGAAAAATATCTTTTTTATTTATATTTCTACAATTTTCTTTTTTTGCACGATAATGCACGATAGCACCATTTTTTCCAGTTCCTGCTATTGTATCAAAGCTAGGATAAAGAAAATTTTTATTCATTTTTCTAAATCTTTCTAATTTTTTAGCAGCTTCCACTTCAGTAATTTTTTTTTTATTAATTTTTTTTATCCAATAAATAAATTTCGTTAAAGCAGCACCATCTAAAATATGAGTTTTAATCATGTTATTAATTTCTA
>CACDTB010000045.1 GCA_902555535.1 uncultured Pelagibacteraceae bacterium
CTTTTAGAAGTTTATCTTTAATGCTATATAAAAAACTTTCTAGATTATAAATGTTTCCATTATCGTCTGTTATTGATGATTTTTTTTGCGATGATAGTTCGTTTAATTTTCTATTTAAATTAACATTTTCTGATTCAAAAATGTATTTTTTTTCGACAAAAGCTTTAGTTTTACCTTCTGTAAAAACTTCTTCTTGATTTTTTAGATAAGTAATTTTGTCAGCCTTAATAGTTGTTTCTTTTTCAAAATCATTAACTACGGCATTTTTTTCTGCTTTAAAAATGTTTTCAATTTTGTCATACTCAAGATTTTCAGCTTCAATAGTATTTTTTTCATTTCTTGCTTTAGAATTACCTTTAGCAAAAATCTTTTCTTGATTTTTTAAGTAAATTGCTTTGTCTGTTGTAATAGTAATATTTTTAATCCCATCTATATATTTTACATTACCAATTACCTCTAAAATATTTGTTAATTTATTGTAGTAGAAATTTTCTGCTATAATTTTACTACCATCTTCAGAAACTGCGGTACCTCCTTTATAACCATTGATTTGATTTCCATTTTGTAAAATTTCAATTTCTGTAATATTAAATTCGAATGGTTCATTAGCATGAACATTTTTAATTATTGTTATAATAAAAGATAAAATTAATAGATAAAATTTTAAATTATTTTTCATTTATATTTACAAGCATTATAAGATTAATTAAAAACAAACCGATTATAGGTGTCCACACAGATATTATTATGGGAATTTTTTCAGTCGCACCCATAACATTAAATAAATTGTTAATATAATAGATTCCTATAGAAAAAGACAAACCAATTATGATTTTTAAAATTTTACTATTAGTTTTTTTGGTATTAAACATAATTATTGAGGACAAAATTGTCATTAGCACTAAAAATAATGGATAAGTAATTATTTTATAAATTTGAATTTCTACATCTGTAGTTGAATAATTTAATGACTTATAGTTTTGTCTTAAATCAATAAGCCTTAACAAAGATAATGACGACAAATTTGAAAATAAACTTTCCATTCTTTTTTGGTCAAAATTAGAATTAAAGGTAATTAAATCAACTTTTTTGCTTATATTATCCTCAAAAATTGTAGCATCATAAATTAACCATTCATTATTTTTAATATCAATTTTATCGCTCATTATGCTTCTAACTAAATCAAAATCTTTATTAAAAGTTGTTATAAAAGTGTTAGTTAAAAAATTACTATTTATTTTTGATGAGTTAATTATGCTTATTTTGTCTTCAACTACATCTTTAATCCATAAGCCATTTTTATTAATTACTGCTAAATATAGCTTATCTTTGGAAAATTCATTTTTTATTTGCAAATAATAATGCTGTAGATTTGATGACATAGAATAAAACAAAGTTATTATTAAAATTCCAATAAAAAAACTTACCAAACTAAGTATTTGAACAATTTTGATATTTTTTAAGCCTGAATATTTAAAAATATTTATTTCATCATTGTTAAATAATTTTAAAAAAAAAAATTGTGTTGTTATCAAAAAAATGAAAGGAAACATTTCAAAAATAATAGATGGAGAGTTCATTATAGATAGATAAACTGGATACAATGAATTTACTTCTTTATTACTGAAAAATTCAATTTCTTTAAGTATATTTAAAATTAAAACTAAGCACATCATTACAAAAAAAACATTTAAAAATGATTTTATAAATCCGTTAATTAAAAATTTTGTGTATGTTTTAATCATGAAATCTTTTTATTAAATAAATTTAAATTAAAAATAAAAACAAAATAAGTTATAATAATTAAAATTATCGGTATAAAAGCTATTGATATATTTTTAATCAGATTATTAGTTATATAGCCAAGAGAACTTTCGGATATTATAATTGCTCCAAATCCAATAAAAAAAGTCATATATTTATTTTTTATATATTTAACGTTTTCTTTAGAAGTTAAAATCAATAATAAAGAAATTAAAGTTAAAACAGGTAAATAGAAAGGACTAATCAATCTTTTAAAAAGCTCTTTGTAAGTCTCTCTAGAATTACTTTTATCGCAGTTAAGTATATTAATATCTTTTATGTTAAAAAAAGTTTGCAAACAATTTAATAAAGTTGTTGTCTTTTGCTCTTTTATTTTTTGATGAGTAACAAAATGAGATTCCATATTGGATAAACCAAAATCTGATTTAGAAAAATCAAAATTTGTAATATTATCTGCATTATTATTTAAAGTCTTTCCATCATAAAGAACTAAAATTTTTTTATTGCCCTTAAGTTCAAAAACTCCTTTTTTTGCGAATGTGATTTGAAAATCATTATTAGCACTTTTTTTTTTAATATAAATATTTTTAAATTCTCCATTTATATTTCTATCTTCTGCATAAACAGTGAGGCCTTTAATGGTGTCATTAAATTTTTTTGGTTTAATTAATCCTTCAAAGAAATCTATATCTGAACTTCGTAGTTGTGACCGTGCAAGCTCTTGAGATTTTGGGACAACTATTGAAAGAAGTAAAATCTGAATTAACATAATGATGATTGAAATCCAGAAAAAAAAATTAATTATACTTATTTTGTTAATCCCATGATTCCAAAAAATAATTAATTCATTATTAGTCTCATATTTTATGAATGTGTAGGAGAAACTAAAAAAAAGTGCAAAGGGTAAAATTCTACTAATAATTTTTGGAAAATTTAAAAGAGTATAGTTGAAATATACACTATAATTTCGCCCATCTTCGATCATAATATCTAAAAAATTTACAGCTTGAAAAACCCAAATAATTGTACTGATACCAAATAGAGATAGGCCAAAAAATGTTAAACAGTCTAGTAATAGTTTTCTAAATATAATTTTTTTCATTGAAATATGGTATTTTTATTCTTATATAGCATCCATCGCTCATAGAGTGTATTTAAAATTTATGTCAATCGCAATTAATTATAAAAATACTTCGGATGAAAAAAATTCAAGCAATATTGTTTTATTTGTTGATGAAAAATTCAATATTTCTGGTTTAAAAAAATATATTTTAAGCTCTGAATTTTCTTTTATCTCTGACCTGTTAAAGACAAAGGATCTTAAAAAAAAAATAATAAACTTTGATATAAATTCTAAGAAAAAAATAATACTTGTTTCCTTAAAAAAAAACCTTACCAGCTCTGATGCAGAAAATTTAGGTGCAAAATTTTATGATGAGTTTAAAGACATTAAACAAAGTCAGTATTTTTTGAATTCTGATACAGCAAAAGGACAATTAACAAATTGTGTAGGATATTTTTTACATGGTTTAAAATTAAAATCTTATTTGTTTGAAAAATATAAGTCTAAAAAAAATAAAAAAAATATTTCTATAACAGTAACTGGGAAACTTAAACCTTCATTAAAAGATCAAATTAAATTTA
>CACDTB010000046.1 GCA_902555535.1 uncultured Pelagibacteraceae bacterium
AACTTTCTTAGTAGAAATTATATTAATAAATAATGTTTTGACTGCAAGAAGAAGTCCACGGGAAAAATTAGCTAATATAAAAACATACCACAAGATTAGAGAATAAAAAAAATTTACCTTAAAATTATTTTCTTTTAAAAATTTCAAAACTATATATGGACAACCCAACTTTAAATCTTGTTTATATTTTTCAGCTGCATGAGTTTTGATTATTTCTCGCCCAAAAATAGGGAACCTTCCATTGTCATTAAAGAAAATGTCTTTAATTTTTAAAGATGTTACTTCTATTAAATATTTATTTTGAACAAAAATATTTAAAAAATTGAATTTTGGTATCGTATAATCAAGTTTAAATATTTTTTTCCTTAATTGGTTTATTTTTCTGATATCAACTTCAGACATATTTTCAAAACCAGAAATTATCGACCTAAATTCTTTTTTTTTTTTTATGTTAAAAAAATTATCTGTTATATTCATATTTAGAGTTTAATTTTTTTTCTTGTAATTCTTTCAGCAAATTTGATATTTTTTTTTACCTTTTTTCCTAATATATGTGTAAAAAATTTAGGATGTAGGCCGTAGGAGGGTCTTACAACTTTTATATTTTCTTCGGACAAAATCTCTCCTTTTCTAATAGATGCTGAAGCATATATAGATCTTCTAAATTTTAAGTATGGAATTTCATTTGATGATGGTCCAAATTTTACAATCCCTATAGATTGGAAAGCTTCATGACACTCGTTTACTAATTGTGACATGGAATTTTTGCTGATTGAAAATTTTGAATCAAGACCTTTTTTAGATTCTAACTTAAAATGTTTTTCAATAACCATACCCCCTAGAGCAATTGAGGCAATAGCGACTCCAATTCCTACAGTATGATCACTTAAACCAACCGCACAATTAAATCTTTTTGATAAATCTATTAAAGACTTAAGATTATAGTCTTTAGAATTTGCAGGATAATGACTTACACATTTTAATATTGCATAATTACTAATTTTATATTTTTTAAAAATTTTAATTACCTCTTGAATTTCATCAAGTGTTGCCATCCCTGTAGAGAGTATTACAGGTTTCTTTGTTTTACATATCCGTTCAATTAAGGGGTGATGATTTACCTCAAATGAAGCAATTTTATATATTGGGCATTTAAGTTTTTCTAAAAAGTCTACAGAACTTTCATCAAATGGAGTACTAAAACAAATAATTTTTTTTTTTCTAGCATAAGAAAAAATTTTTTTATGCCATTCTTTAGGTAAATATCCTTCAGAATAAATATCATAAAGTCTTCTTTTTTTCCAAAGACTTTTTTTATCTGTTATTACAAAATCTTTTTTAATACTATCTAGTGTTAGTTCTGAAGGATGATATGTTTGAATTTTAATTGCATCTACTCCACATTTTTTAGCTTCGTCTATTAATTTAAGTGCATTAGAAATAGAACCACAATGATTCGCTGACATTTCTGCAATTATGAATGGTTTCTTTAATTTTTTGAAAATAATTTTTTTCATATTATTTTTTTTGAGTTTGGTATTTTAAGAATATCTTTCCATATAAACTATAATATTTTCTAAAGTTAATCGACTGCAAATTTCGTAATGATCTAATATTTTTTTTTTTAACAATTGCTTTTATGTGGATATTTTTAAGTTGTTGCTCTAACTTATAAATTAACAACAAAATCATTTTATGAGAATATTTTTTACCTCTATAACGTTTGTGCAAAGCATAATTTAGTAAAAAAATATTATTATTCTTTTTCAACTTTACATATCCAGCGCTATTATCTTTGACTAAAAATAAATAGAAAAAAGAATTCCAGTTTTTATGAAACCAAATTTTATGATTTTTGAAAGATATTTTTTTATTATTTAATGATGATAATCTTGTGAGTCGATCATTTCTTATATTGTAAATGAAGTGAATATCATCAAACCTTACTTTTCTTATTTTTAATTGATTACGCAAAAAATTTATATTTATTAATCCTATAAGAAATAACATTTATAAATAAATATGAAACAAAAATTAATTGAAGCCTAAATTGAGTAATATTAACTAACTTTCTATTAGTATAAAGCATAAATAACTCAAAGGTGTATAATCAAACATAATTTTGTATTATTTATATTGGTTTTAAATTTGTTTTTGATAATTAATAAATATGAAAAAAATTAAAGTTCTAGATTGCACTTGTAGAGATGGGGGATACTACAACCTTTGGAATTTTAATTTAGATAAAATTAATCAGTACTTATCATCCTGTTCTAAAGCAGGGATTAATATTGTAGAAATTGGTTTTGTTTTTCCTCCCGGAAATGAGTATGGATTATTTGCTTACTCTCAAAAAAAATTATTTTCAAAATTAAAAATACCAAAAAATCTAGATATTTGTGTAATGATTAATGCTAAAGATTTTTATGAAAAAAAAAACGTTCATCAAATAAAAAAAATATTCCAAAATTCAAAATTAAGTCCTTTTAAGATGGTAAGAATTGCAATTAATTTTAATGATTTTAATTATGGACTACAAATAAGTAAGGATTTGAAACATCTAGGTTACAAAGTTGGATTTAATCTTATGCAATCTCATAATAAAAAATTTAATCAAATTGCAAACGTGGGAAAAATAATTTCTAAATGGAAATCTGTAGATTATCTTTACTTTGCAGACTCTATTGGGTGTATGGATCCTAGTTATGTAAATTATTTTTGTAAAGCAATTAAAAAATATTGGAAAAAGGACATTGGTATACACGCACATAATAACAAATCTTTTGCTCTTATAAATACATTGGAAGCAATTAATGCGGGTGCAACTATGGTTGACTCAACAATACTTGGGATGGGAAGAGGTGCTGGAAATACATGCACAGAAAACTTACTTATTGAACTAAAGAAAAGAAAATTTAATTATAAACCAAAATATCTTTCTAATACTTTGCCTTATTTTCAACTTTTAAAAAACAAGTATAATTGGGGTCCTAATTACTATTATCATTTTTCTGCTGCTAACAATATTCATCCTACATATATACAAAAAATTTTAACCTCTAATAAATATTCAAATGATTTTATAATAAAAATTATTGAAAATTTAAATCAACAAAAATCAGATATTTTTAAGGAAGATTATTTAAATAACCAAATTTACAAAATAAAAGATAGTGAGGGACATTTTGAAGCTGAAAATTACCTAAAAGGAAAAA
>CACDTB010000047.1 GCA_902555535.1 uncultured Pelagibacteraceae bacterium
ATTTCTTGTTTTTTCATCACGCGAATCTCTTAATTGTTTTAGTTTTAATAGGTAGCTTTGCTGATGCTTTATATAAAGCTTCTTTTGCAATTTGCTCAGAAACACCATCAACTTCAAATAATATTCTTCCTGGTTTTACTCTGCATGCAAAGTATTCTGGTGAACCCTTTCCTTTACCCATTCTGACTTCAATTGGTTTTTTTGAAACTGGTATATTTGGAAATATTCTTGTCCAAACTCTTCCTTGTCTTTTCATGTGCCTTGTTAAAGCGACCCTTGCTGCCTCAATCTGCTTACCAGTAACTCTTTCTGGTTGCAAAGCTTTTAAAGCATATGCACCATAATTAATAGTGCTAGCTCTTGTAGCTGTCCCATGGATTCTACCTTTATGAGCTTTTCTCCACTTTGTTCTTACTGGTTGAAGCATTATTGTTTACCTTCCTTTGGTGTTACTTTGTTTGTCTCTTGACTAAATTCTTTTGCAAAAACTTCCCCTTTATAAATCCAAACTTTAATTCCAATAATTCCATAAGTTGTAAGAGCCTCTGCCTCTGCATAATCAATATCAGCTCTTAAAGTATGCGATGGGATACTTCCATCTCTTAACCACTCGGTTCTTGCTATTTCATTTCCACCAAGTCTTCCACTTACTGAAACTTTAATTCCTTTGGCACCAAGTCTAATACATGATTGCATCGCTCTTTTCATAGCTCTTCTGTAAGAAATTCTTTTTACAAGTTGTTGTGCAATATTTTCAGCAACTAAATAAGCATTTGTCTCCGGTTTTTTTACTTCTTTAATGTTTAAATTAATTTCATTTGTTGTAAATTTTGAAAGATTGTTTTTAATTTTATCTATATCACTTCCCTTTTTACCAATAACAAATCCTGGTCTAGAAGTATAAATCGTTACGTAACACTTGTTAGATGTTCTTTCGATCATTACTTTAGATACACCAGAGTTAATTACATTTTTCTTAATATACTCCCTGATTTTGAAATCTTCGATTAGATAATTTCCAAAATCTTTTTTCTTAGCATACCATACTGAGTCCCATCCTCTGTTGACACCTAATCTAAAACCTACAGGATTAACTTTTTGTCCCATGTTTCTCCATTTGTTTTGCTTCTGATAAAATTATTGTAACAGTTGACCAAGGTTTTAAAATTGGCGCTGCTCTTCCTTTGGCTCTTGGTCTAAATCTTTTCATAACTATTTTTTTTCCACAATAAGCTTCTTTAACAATCAAATTATCAATATCATATTGAAAGTTATTTTCCGCGTTAGCAACTGCAGAACTAATAGTTTTTCTAACGTCTTTGGTAACTCTCTTTTCAGAAAACTGTAAATCTCTAATAGCAACATCAACTTTTTTTCCAACAATACTTCTAAGTATAGGATTTAGCTTTCTAACACTTGATCTAATTCCATTATTAACAGATTTCACTGTTTTATCTTTATTGTTATCGATTTTCTTTTTCTTACTCATAATTATTTCTTCTCTGCTGTTGCTGGTTTAGCTTTCTTGTCAGCCGGTGTATGACCAAAGAATGTCCTTGTTGGTGCAAACTCGCCTAATTTATGTCCAACCATATCCTCTGACACTGTTATTGGTATAAATTTTTTTCCATTATAAATTTGGAAGCTTACCCCTACAAAATCAGGTAAAATTGTAGATTTTCTTGACCATGTTTTAATTGGAATTTTCTTAGGATCGTCTTTGTACTTGTCAACTTTCTTCATCAAGCTTTCTTCTACAAAAGGTCCTTTCCAAACTGCTCTGGCCATTACTTAGTATCCTTCCTCTTATTTCTTCTCTTAACTATAAATTTATCTGTTCTCTTATTATCTCGTGTTTTTAAACCTTTGGCAGATTGTCCTGTAGGTGATACTGGATGTCTTCCTCCAGCAGATTTTCCTTCACCACCTCCATGTGGATGATCAACTGGGTTTTTAACAACACCTCTAGTGTGAGGTCTTCTGCCCAACCATCTTGATCTCCCAGCTTTTCCAATTTTAATATTTTTTTGATCTGGATTACTTAAAATTCCAATTGTAGCTAAAGCTCTTGAATCTATCTTACGAACTTCACCTGAAGCTAATTTTATTAGACTATAGTTACCATCTAAACCACTGATAGTTACTGATGAACCAGCTGCCCTAGCAATTTTTCCACCACCACCTGGCTGTATCTCAACATTATGTATATTAATGCCAACTGGTATATCTTGTAATGGCATACAATTGCCAATTTTAATTTCTTTTTTTGATCCACTTTCAACTTTATCTCCAACTTTAATTTTTTGGGGTGCCAAGAAATATGAGTGAGTGCCATCCTCAAATTTAACTAACATGATGTAACATGATCTATTAGGATCATATTCTATTCTTTCAACTGTAGCTTCCATGTCGAATTTTTTTCTATAAAAATCAACATGCCTGTACATTTTTTTATGTCCACCAGCTCTATTAATTGAGGTAATATGACCGTTGTTATTTCTACCTTTCATGGCATTTTTTGGAGAGACTAATGCCTTAAATGGTTTACCTTTCCATAAACCAGTTCTATCAATTAAAATCGTACCTCTTGTAGATTTTGTATATGGTTTGAAAGTTTTTAATGCCATTTATTAAATTCCTGTTGTTAGATCAATACTTTGACCTTT
>CACDTB010000048.1 GCA_902555535.1 uncultured Pelagibacteraceae bacterium
GCACTTATAAAAATATAATCTGATTTATTTTTTTTCAAATACGACGAAATTTTATTAATTTTAGAACTAACACTTTCACCGACTACATTTTTATTTAATGAGAAAAATGGGATATTGAAATTTATTTTTTGTTTTTTAATTTCATCAATTATATTTTTATTAATGTATTTAATTTTGTTATGTTTTAAAAAAAATTTTCTAACTTGTGAAGTTGTAAATAATTTAGGATCAATGCCTAAATTTAAATTTTTAAACAAACTACAATTAATCAATTTTTCGAAACTATAAATTTTAAAATTTTTTCCACATTCGATTTGACTTTGAATTGAATATCTTCCATCAGTAAATAAATAGTTTTCATTTTTTAATATTACAGCTAATCCAGCTGAGCCACTGAAATTTGAGATAATTTTTAATCTGTTAATTTTTGAATATTCAGTAAAATAGTCATCATTTTTTGGCACGACATATCCGTCAATCTTATATTTTTCAAATTTTTTTCTTAATATTTGAATATATTTGTTCATTTAATTCTCTTTTGGTATCTTATCCAACCAGGACTCCTGGTACCTTCCTCAATTTCAAAATCTTGATTAAACTCAAAATCTTCTTCATTATTTATTTCCTCATCAAAAAATGAATTTTTTTCTAAGTTTTTTTCAGGTAATTCCTCTATAAACCTTGAAGCCATACTGTCTATCCAATCTCCTTGATAAAATCTATTCATCGAAAAAGATATTATAGCTTTTTTTTTAGCTCTAGTAATTCCAACATAAGCCAAACGCCTTTCCTCCTCCAAGCCATTTTGACCTTTTTCCTCAAGAGATTTTTGATGAGGAAATAATCCTTCTTCCCAACCTGGAAGAAACACAACATCAAATTCTAATCCTTTTGCAGCATGCATCGTCATCATATTAATCTTTTCACCATCCCATTCTTGGTCAACTGAAGTTGCTAAAGAAACATGTTCCAAAAAACCTTCCAAATTATCAAATTCTTTCATGGCACTTAATAATTCCTTGATGTTTTCTAATCTATTTTCGTTATCTACATCTTTTTTATTTTTTAGCATGGCAGAATATCCGGACTCGTCTAAAATGATTTGTAATAGTTTTATGTGATTTAGTTTTCTAATTATTAAATCATTTCTCCATTTTGTTAAAGAATTAATAAATAAATTTAAACCAATTTTAGCTTTTGGTTTTATTAAATTTTGTTCAAGCATTTTAATTGATGCCCTTTCTAAATTTAAATTATTTTCTTTTGCAAATTCATGAATATTTTTTAAAGTACTATCTCCTATTGACCTCTTTGGATTGTTAACTATTCTTTCAAAGGAAAGATCATCTTTTTCTTGATAAATTAACCTTAGATAAGCGACACAATCTTTAATTTCAGCTCTTTCATAAAATTTTGTACCACCTAAAATTCTGTAAGGCATTCCAATTTTAAGAAAACGTTCTTCAAACTCACGTGTTTGAAAAATAGCTCTCACAAGGATAGCAATATTATTATAAGAAAATTTTTTTTTAATCTTTTTTTCTATTTCATCGGAGACTCCAATCGCTTCATCTTTGCCATTTTTAAAACAATTTAATTGAACTAAGTCACCTTCTTCCATAGTGGTAATTAATGTTTTGCCAACTCTATTTTGATTATTAGAAATAAGATCCGAAGCTACAGATAAAATATTTTGTGAAGATCTATAATTTTGTTCTAATCTTATTACTTTGGTATTTTCGTAAACTTGGTCAAATTCTAAAAAATTTTTTATCTCAGCACCCCTCCAACTATATATTGATTGATCATCATCTCCAACACAACAAATATTTTTATTTTTTTCTGAAAGCAGATTAAGCCACTTACTTTGTATAAAATTAGTATCTTGATACTCATCAACCAAAATATACTTGAAGTTTTTCGAATATATTTCTCTAATATCAGAATTAAATTCTAATATTTTTACAGCATGCAAAATAAGATCTCCAAAATCACAAGAATTTAAGTCAATTAATTTTTGTTGATAGATTTTATAAAGCGGAATAATTGTTTTTTCATAAATATCTTTTTTATTTATAACTACTTCATTTGGATAAAATCCTTTATTTTTCCATCTATCTATTATTGCTAGTATAAATCTTGGTGATAATTTTTTGATATCAATATTTTCTGCTTTGCATATATTTTTAATAAGTCTGATCTGATCATCGGTATCAATTATAGTGAAGTTAGAGTTAAGGTTTGCTGCTGACGCATGTTTTCTGAGTAATTTCGCACAAATAGAATGAAATGTTCCAAGCCACGAAAGCCCTACTGCAGAAGATCCAAGCAGGTTGCTAACTCTACTTTGCATTTCTTTAGCTGCCTTATTGGTGAACGTAACTGCCAAAATTTGATTAGGAAAAGCCTTTTTTTCTATTATTATGTTAGCAATTCTAGACGTTAAAACTTTCGTTTTGCCCGATCCTGCTCCCGCAACAATTAAAAGCGGCCCATCTGTGTGTAATACCGCTTCTTTTTGAGCGTCATTTAAATTTTTTAAATAATCTCTGTTTATCATT
>CACDTB010000049.1 GCA_902555535.1 uncultured Pelagibacteraceae bacterium
TGTTGGGTTTGAAGGTAACTCCTAAAAAAGTAATTTTTTTATTTGTTAATTTATTATTTAAAATCAATTTTACTTTTTCAATTAATAAAAGTTTTCGTGAATTATTTGAGCTAACTACACTTTTTACAATTGACATATTTGTTTTAAATTTTTTACCAATATCAATTAAGGCGCGTGTATCTTTAGGGAAACATGATCCACCGTAAGCAGGTCCTGCTCTTAAAAATCTATCTCCAATACGTTGGTCGGAACCCATGCCTAAAGAAACATCTTTGACATCTACACCAGTTTGTTCACATAAATTTGCAATTTCGTTGATAAATGAAATCTTAGTAGCTAGAAACGAGTTTGATGCGTATTTAATTAATTCTGCACCTCTACGTGACGTATTAAAATAACGACTTGATTTTTTAATTATAGGCAAATACAGCGATTTAAGTATTTTGTTTGCTTTTTTGCTATCTGTTCCAATGATTACACGATCAGGATAAATAAAATCCCTTATAGCCTCGCCTTCTCTGAGAAATTCTGGATTAGATACAATATCAATAAGTTTTTTATTTTTTAAATTTTTCAATATTTTTTCAATTTTATCTCCGGTTGTTACTGGAACAGTAGATTTAGTTACAATTATTTTATATTTTTTAATTATTTTTTTTAACTCTCGTGTAACATTAAATACATGTTTTAAATCAGCCGAATTACTATTTTTTTTGGTTGGCGTACCTACACAAATAAAAATAACATCAGAATTAAAAACTGCTTTTTTAAGATCAGTTGTAAAAAATAATCTTTTTTGTTTGTAATTTTTTTTTAAAATTTCCTCTAAACCTGGTTCATATATTGGGATTAATCCTTTATTTAAGGAATTGATTTTATTTATATCTTTATCAACACAATAAACTGTATTACCTAAATCAGAGAAACACACTCCACTTACTAAACCAACATAACCTGTACCGATCATACACAGCTTCATAATTTACCTATTTCTATAGAAGAATTTATATAACCATTCATCGTACCACAGTCGAGATATTTACCCTCAAAATTATGTGCTATAAATCTTTCTTTATCATTTATTAATAGTTGAATAGCATCTGTAATATGTAACTCTTTACCTCTTTTAGGTTTTAAAGATTTAATTTTATTAAAAATTGATAGAGGTAAAATATATCTTCCAATAACCGCATTATTTGATGGAGCTTTTCTTACAGAAGGTTTTTCCACAACACCATCAATAATAAAGTTTCTATTATTTAATTTTTTATTAATTTTATATATACCCCATCGAGAAACATTATTTTTTTTAACTTTCATAGAAGCCATAACTGATGCATTGTATTTTTGATGAACTTTAATCATTGCTTTAGAGCAATTTTTTTTAATTATTAAATCATCTGGTAGCAACATTAAGAAATATTTATTTTTTATATATTTTTGTGTTTTAAGAACAGCATCTCCTGTGCCTTTAGGTTTATTTTGAAATACAAACTTAATTTTTTTTTTATATTTAAGTATCTTCTTGTACTCATTTATTATTCTAGGGTCTTTCTTTTTTTTAATTATTTTTTTATAAAATTGATCACTATAAAAATATTTTTTTATCATTAATTTTTTGGAAGAGATTATAAATACAATTTCTTTAATACCTGCTTCAATACATTCGTCTAGAATATACTCAATACCAGGCCTACCGTTAATGGGTAAAAGTTCTTTTGCAAAAACACTTGTTAAAGGAAGTAATCTGGTGCCAAGGCCAGCTAAGGGAATAATTGCTTGTTTAATCATTTAAATGTTTTACTTATCTATTATTTTAATACAAATGAAAGTTTTATTAAACAATACATCATTATTTGAATCATTAAGGCCATTTAATGACCTGGGTTTTGTTCCAACTATGGGTGGAATTCATAAAGGTCATTTATCACTTATAAATAAATCAAATAAGCTTTGCAAAAAAACAATTGTAAGTATTTTTATTAATCCAAAGCAATTTAATAACAAAAAAGATTTAAAATCCTATCCAAGTAACGTAAAAAAAGATTTAAAAATTCTTAAAAAAAGCAGAAAAGTTGATTTTGTTTATCTTCCAAAATTTAAGGATATTTATAAAGATA
>CACDTB010000050.1 GCA_902555535.1 uncultured Pelagibacteraceae bacterium
AATTATAAACCATTATTTCTTTGTCTTTAATTTTTTTCCCAATTAAAGAGGCTGAATTATTCAAATTATTTAACCAAGCACATTCATTTTTTATTGGTGCATCATGTTTGTTTTGTCCATGATTGTAAATTATTACAATTTTATTTTCAGGATTATCAATATTTTGATTACTTAAGATTTTTATTTTTTTATTTATAAAACCACTTTTAAGAAGTTTGTCTGCATAAGCAGAACTGATAAACATAAAAATTAATACAAAAATTGTTAATATTTTTTTCATTTATTTAAAACTCTTCCCGCTATAGTTTTGAGTTTATCAATAGTTTCTTTTGTTCTCTTTTCTGGAGCAGTTATAATTGCTACATCTAAACAATTGTTTGTTGGATCCTTAGGATCTATGTGATCTTCAAAATTATCAATTAAATTTTTAATCATTACTTTTGCTTTTTCAGCATTACCTAATAAAACTTTGATAACTTGTTGAACATCTACATTTTCGTGATCTGGGTGCCAGCAATCAAAATCAGTAACCATTGAAACAGATGCATATCTAATTTCAGCCTCTCTAGCGAGTTTAGCTTCTGGCATATTAGTCATCCCAATTACATCTGCTTTCCATGATCTATATAAATTTGATTCTGCTAATGTAGAAAATTGAGGCCCTTCCATAACAACATATGTTCCATTTCTTTGATAATCTATATTTGATTTTTTAATTGCTTCCTCACATGCATTCATCAATCCATTTGAGGTTGGGTGAGCCATTGATACATGAGCAACAATCTCATCATCAAAAAAAGTTTTATTTCTTGCAAAAGTCCTATCGATAAATTGATCAATAATTACAAATTTTCCTGGAGGAAGATCTTCTTTTAGAGAACCAACAGCTGATACTGAAACAATATCTGTAACGCCTAATTGCTTGAGTGCATCTATATTTGCTCTAAAATTTATATTTGAAGGAGAAATAAAGTGTCCCTTACCATGTCTTGGTAAAAAATAAACTTCCTTACCATTGTATTTGGTTTTTAAAATCTGATCAGATGGTTTTCCCCAAGGAGTTTTTGAATCAAGTAATTCTCTATCTTTGAATTCCTCAACATCATAGAGACCACTACCACCAATAATTGCTAATTTATTTGTTGTCATAAGTAAAAATTTATTTATTTATACTTTTATATTGAACAATTATGAATTTAAAAGATTATATTAGATCTATACCAGATTATCCTAAAAAAGGTATTTTATTCAGGGATATTACTACTTTAATTAAAGACGAAAATGCATTTGCTGAAACAATAAATCAGATTATTGAAAGATCAAAAAAATTTAACTTCACTAAAGTTGCAGCTATTGAGTCTAGAGGATTTGTATTTGCCTCTGCTGTGTCATTTGTACTTAAAAAACCATTCATTATGTTTAGAAAAAAAAATAAATTACCGGCAGATGTTCACTCAGTAGATTTTGAGCTTGAATATGGAACTGCAACAATTGAAGTTCATAAAGACTCTATCAATGAAAAAGATGAAGTTTTAATTATAGATGATTTAATTGCAACTGGAGGCACAGCTGAAGCAGCAGCAAAATTAGTTGAAATATCAAAAGGTAAAGTTGCAGCATTTATATTTGTAATAAACCTATTTGATCTAGGAGGATCAGATAATTTAGTAAAAAGTAATTACAAAGTTGAGAATTTAATTGAATTTCCAGGGCATTAGGAATTAAAAAAACTTATCCACAGGCTATATATTGTTTGAAATTAATATTTATGATTATAACTTAATCAGGAATGAGAATTGAAGAAGAGTTAAAATTAGATTATTCAGATGTGCTTTTTAGACCTAAAAGAAGTACATTAAAAAGCCGTAAAGACGTAAATCTTCTAAGAACGTACAGATTCAAATACAGCAAGAATGAGTGGTCAGGTATACCAATAATGGCAGCAAATATGGATGGTGTAGGGGAATTAAGTGTTGCTGAAAAATTAAACGAATATGGAATGATTACATCTTTAACAAAACAACAT